>NZ_LDVA01000363.1:0-90851 GCF_050768715.1 Burkholderia sp. ZZQ-2
GGGCGCGAGCCGGTTGATGCCGGCCGCCGCTTCCCGGCCGCCGCCGTCCGGAAATGCGCGGCAAAGCCGATCGGCACCGTACGGTGCGGCGACCGGTGCGCGCACGCTGACCGTGTATCGACCTCCCGCCGCAACGGTCAGCACCGCATGCGCGCGCGCCGGCTCCCGCCGCGCGAGCAGGTTGGCGAAGACGCCACGGACGCGCCGCGCCCAGCGGGCGTCGGGCAGGATGTAGACGTCCGCGCCCGGCAGCACGAAGGTCGCGCGCTGCCGTTGCGCACGCGCGATATCGCGCCGCCGGTTCTCGGCCAGACGTCGCGCGAACGGCGACTCCGCGAAATCAAGCGGATTCGCGAATTGCCGGATCACCGCATACACGGCAAGCGGCGCCATGAAGAGATCGTCGGGAAGATCGCCGTAGCCGTTGTAGTTGATGGATTCGCCGAGCACCTGCAGCCGGCGTGCATCGGCATCCGTCAGGCTGCCGGCGGCGACGAGCGCGCCGGCCACGCCGTCGAGATTGTCGCCATACGCGCCCACCGCCGCCCAGAGCCGCTGCCGGCCGGCCAGATAGCGGTCGACGATGACGCTCGTGCAGGTGTCCGGCGCCGTATCGATATGCGCATGCAGGTGGGGATGAGCGGGCACGTCGCCCGTCACGTGGTGATCGAAATAGTCGACGTCGACGCCTCGCGCGAGCAGCGCAACCAGGGCCTCGCGGTTCGCGTCGAGCGAAACGTCCAGGACGGTGACGGCGTCGCCGCGGATCGCAGGCACGCGCGCCAGCAGTGCAATGTCGCGCTTGGGGCCCGTCACGAGCACCGACTCGGCCGGCGTCACGAGCCGGAGCTGGTGCAGCGCGCAGATGCCGTCCGCATCGCCGTTGAATACGTCGAAGCGCGTCATGGTGCGCCGCGCCCGATGCCGCCGGGGTGTTGCGTGCCGCCCGGACGCGCGCAACGCGTGCGCGGGGCCGCCACCATGCGACCCACCGCGATCGAGTGACCGGTCGGGCTGCGAGCCTCGTTCATGCCGCCTGCCGCCTCGCATGCGCGTCCGGGCCGCCGCCCCACTGCGCGACGCATGCCGCCAGCGCCGGAGAAATCGACGCCTGCAGCGGCACCACGGGCGCCAGTGCCTGCATGGCGTCCGGCAGCGTGGCCAGTTCGCGCAGCGCGTGCACGCGACTCTCGTCGAGCGTGGGCGCCGCAAGCCGCGCGCCCGCGACCATGACCGGCTGCAACAGCGGCGTTCCGTCGAGGCGCTCGCCGTCCAGACCGATGCAATCGCCGGCGATCCGCCCGTCCGGGCCGTATCGCCGGAACACCTGCTTGCGGCCCGGCAGTGTCGCCTTGCCCTCCGAGCGCTTGCAGCGCGTCCGGCCCGCGTACTCGACCAGCTTGTACGCGCAATCGAGATACGGCGCATCCGCCGACGTGCCCATCTGCGTGCCGATCCCGAAACCGTCGATCGGCGCGTGCTCACGGACCAGCGCCTGCAACCGGTGTTCGTCGAGATTGCCGCTCGCGAAGATCGTGGCGTCGGTAAGGCCGCCGCGGTCGAGGATCGCTCGAACGTTGCGCGCATGCGCCGCGAGATCGCCGCTGTCGATCCGCACGCCCTTGATGCGGACGCCGTCGCGCGCGAGCCGCGGCGCGAGTTCGACCACCTTGTACGCCGCGCGCTCCGTGTCGTACGTGTCGATCAGCAGTAACGCGTTATCCGGCTGCGATCGCGCGAAGTGTTCGAACGCGAGCGCTTCGTCGTCGTGTGCCTGCACGTATGAATGCGCCATCGTGCCGTAAACGGGAATGCCGTAGCGCAAGCCGGCAAGCAGTGTCGCCGTCCCGGAAAATCCCGCCAGATAGCTGGCACGCGCCGACAGCATCGCCGCCTCCGCACCATGCGTGCGCCGCAGGCCGAAGTCGACCAGCAACCTGCCGTGCGCGACGCGCGTCGAGCGTGCGGCCTTGCTTGCGGTCAGCGTCGCATAGTGGAGCAGGTTCATCACCCGGCTCTCGACGAACTGCGCCTCGCGAAGCGGCGCCGTGATCCGCAGGACCGGTTCGTCGGCAAAGAACACCGTGCCTTCCGGCATCGCATCGACCGTGCCCGTGAAGCGGAATCCGGCGAGCGATGCAAGAAAGTCCGCGCGAAGGCGCCCGGTTCCGGCCAGTTGCTCCAGTGCGGCGGGCGGGAAGCACAGGCGCTCCAGATAATCGAGCACGGGCGCGAGCCCCGCCGCCAGCAGGTATGCGCGGTGCCCGGGCAACGCCCGCACGAAGAATTCGAAGCTCGCCGCGTCGTTCATGCCGGCATCGAAGCCGGCCTGCATCATCGTCAGCTCATACCAATCCGTGAGCAACACGTCGTCGACGTTCGCCTCCTGCAAGGATCCGTTCATCATGCCCCTCCCGCGCGGCAGGTCGCGTCGATGCCGGCCACCATGTCGGCACACCCAGCATAGGGGGCCGTCCGGCGCCCGAATTGCGCGAGATCAAGGAGCGGCGTTCGAACACGCCGCCATCGAACAGGCACGCGCCGGGTGCCGGAAACATCGCACCGGGTCGTGAAATCAGGATCGTGTTCGCGCGGCACGAACGGTTGGACGGACTGCCTCCCGGATGCCCGCCGACGATGCGCGAAACACCGCCTTGCGGGGGTCGTGTCGACAGCGCTGGCGATCGCAAGCACGCGATGAGCGCGGTCGGCGTTCGGAAGGTGAACGTGTCCGATTTCTTCGGATCGACACGGGCCATGCCGCCACCTGAAGCCTCCAGCGCCGCTTCGCGCGCGGCCGCCACGGGCACGCCGCGACGGAACGCGGCGCACGCCGGATCAGTCGCGTTGCTTCTCCTCGAAATACGGCTGACGCGCCGCCACGAGGCGCAATTCGTCGAGCAGCGCCGCGGCCACGCGAAGCAGATCGTCGAGCGAGACGATACCGACCAGTTCGCCGTCGTCGCCGACGACCGGCAGCCGGCGCACGCCGTGCTGACGCATCCGCTTCGCGAGCAGCCAGACGTCGTCGTCGACATCCGCGACGGCGACGGGCGCGGACATGATGTCGCCGACGAACAGCGCGTCGGCCTCCGCGTCGGGGCTGACCACGGCGAGCACGATGTCCCGGTCGGTCACCATGCCGATCGGCTTGCATCGTCCTTCCTGTTCATGGACGACGACCAGGTTCCCGGCATGCGCGTCGCGCATCCTGGCGGCTGCCTCGACGACGGTCGTCCGTGCGGGACACGTCGCGACATCGCGGGTACAGAGCATCGCAGCATTCATGTTCGTTCTCCCGGTCGGGGCGAAGCGGATCATCGGCGCGTGACGCGATCGGTTCCCGTCGCCATGAGCGCCCGTTCGCATCCGGTGAAAACAACGGTAAATCCGGCCGCGCAACCGGCAATTGATGCAGGTCAGCGCGGTGCGCCGTGCGGTGTTCCGCGCAATGCCGTGGCCGTGGCCGTGGCCGTCCGGCGCGCGGCCGTGAAGCCGGCGTTGCCATCGCGGCCGGGGTGATCGCACTCGGCGAAGCGCGACACGATCCGGCAGCCGTCGTCCGACAAGCGCGCGGGAGCCTCCACAAGCGACGCGGTATCGAGTCGCACGAGGCCGCGATCGACCAGACAGCGAAGGTCGGCGGGGTCGCCCGGCTGGCATCGCGGCTCGCTGGCGAGCACCATCAGGATCGCGATCTCGTGGGGACTCAGCAGCCGGTCGCCGTCGGCGACGACCGGACGATTCCGGTGTGGCGCGACGGGCGGCGTGATGATCCGGGGATTCGACGTGTGCGCAAACAGGGAAGGCATGATGGAGGCCCGTATCATGAACGTGAAGACGCAGACGGCACGGCGCATGCCGGTCCCCGATCGTGAGCGACACGCGCAAACGTTTATCTTCGCTCCTGCAGCGCAAGCGGTCTTGACGCAGGTCAGCAAGCGCACGCACGCGCCCCCCACTATCTGCGATTCATCTGACGCGATGCCATCCGGAGATCCGCTTTGCTTGCCTGTCAGGAACACGTCAATCTGATCGTTTAGCCTTTGGTCGCAGGATCGGAACGCCACGGTGGCGTACGTATCTTCACGTCGACCGCTCGGACTCCCGCTCACGGTCGCACGTCGTCCATATCGCGCTCCGCATCATCCCGTTTTCTTCCGAGAGACCGAACGTCGTATCCGGCTTGCATGAAATCAATGCGTCACGGACAGCCGGAATCCACCATGAATCACCGTCCTGAAGAGATCCATTCATGAACTGGTACTACGAAGTCGAACGCGAGCTCGCCCACATCGAAGGATCCATTCGACTGCTCGAACAGACGCGGGGCTACTTCCACAAGAAGACGTCGATCAGCGATCCCGCATACTGGCGTGCAAGACTGCACGCCGTGCGGGCGACGGCCGAACAGGACAAGACGCTGTTGCGCCGCGCCGACGAAATCCTCGCACGGCTCGATCGGTTCTGAGCCGCTCGCGCCGTCCGCTTGCATTCCCGATACGTGACGAGTCGGACGATTCGGGCAGGATCAGCGCGGCACACGGGACGTGCCTCGATCAATCCGGCGAAGCCCCCGCAGGGCGCGCACCATCGAGTGCGGATCGGCCAGAACCATCGTGCCTGATCGCCATCAACGCGCCGCCGCGGCATCGCTCATGGATTGCAAGGAAGCGCGCGGGACGATTCGCATCGCGAAACAGGTAGCCGACCAAGCCGAACGAAACCGAAGCACGCCACGCCTTGCTCATGCATCTTGGCGGCAACCCGGGAGGCCGGGCGCGTTACGTCGCGTCGCTCGCTCCGGGATCCCCTGGTTCGGCCAGGGCCTCGCGCCGTCGTCAGGCCGGCGTCCGGCGCGGGCTGCACCGGTCGAGTGATCGCCGTTCACGCACGGCAAGCCGTCGAGCGATCGACCGGACAAAACGCGCGAGTTTGCGGGATGCCAGACCGTGACCGATATCGCGCGCGGAAATCGCGCAGGTCGCGATCGGTCGTTGCCGTGCCAGCGCCTGCATCTGTCCGAATGCCGTCAGGTCGCCACGCAGGCCCATCGTGCAGAAGAATGCGGTCGCGTGCAGTTCGTGCCCGTGACGGGCGAGCCAGGTCGATACCGGCGTCGATGCGCGCCCGGCCCAGATCGGCGTGCCGAGCACGACCACGTCGTAGGCCGACGGGGACGAGACCGTCGGCCGCAGGTCCGCCGCGCGCTGGCGGATCACGTCGGCAAGCGAACGCAGATAACCGATGGCCCCCGCCCGCCGTCGATCGTCGAGCTCCCGCAACCGTTCGCAATCCGCGCCGAGTGCCGCTGCAAGCCGGCGCGCCAGCCCCGCCGTCGTTTCGCTGCGCGAGTAGAAAACGACGAGCATGCGTCGAGAAGCATCCATGGTCCGCTCCGTGCTCCCGTCCAGGATCCGACGGTCAGTTTAGGCACCGGCGGTCGAGCCGACGCTGATGCAGGTCAACCCGCCGCCGTGCAATCCGGCGACAGTAGACTTGTCCGAATCCCCGGCGGCTTCTCGTCCATGCGCGATGTGGTATGACCTGATTGAACAGCAACGGCAATGGTGGCGCACGTGGGACGCTGCCGCGCGGTTCGCGCGCGGTCTCTGGCCCGGTGTGGCGACGGCGTGTTACGCCGATCTGGTCGAGCCCCTGCTCGACCTGCATGCCGGTCCGCCACGGTTCGCGATCGATTCGATCGCCCTGGACGGCCGATGTGTCGACGTCGACGAAACGATCGTCGCGCGCACGCCATTCTGCTCGCTGCACCGCTTTGCTCGCGCCGGCGCACCGCGCATGATTCTTCTGTGCGTGCCGCTGGCCGGCCATGCGGCCGTGATGATGCGGGAAACGGTCGAGACGCTGCTGGCCGATGGTGACGTCTGCATCACCGACTGGATCGATGCGCGCGACGTGCCGCCTGACGCGGGTCGATTCGGCCTCGACGAATACGTGGCGATGCTCGACGGCTTCATCGATACGCTGCTGGCCGACGCACGGCCCCTTCACGTCGTCGCCGTCTGCCAGGCGACGGTTCCGTCGCTCGGCGCGCTTGCGCTGCGCGCGCAACGCGGGGCCGTCCCGCCGGGAAGCCTGACGCTGATCGGCGGCCCGCTCGATGCGCGGATCAACCCGGGCGCGCTCGGGATGGCGGCTCGCTCGCATTCCCTCGCATGGTGTCGCGCCACGTTGATCGACACGGTTCCGCCCGGCTTCGCCGGACACGGGCGACAGGTTTTTCCGGCCTATCTGCAACGCGCCGAGATCTCGCTCGCGTATCCGCAGCACTACATGACGCTGGTCGATCGCTATCGACGTGCGGTGACGGAGGGCGATGCCGACGCACTCGCGCAGGCGCGCCATGCACTACGCGAATACCTGACGCTCCTCGACATGCCCGCCGAGTACTTCCTCGACACCGTCGACATCGTGTTCCAGCGTACCTGCCTCGCAAACGGCACCTGGTTCGTCCGAGGTCAGCGTGTCGATCCCGCCGCGCTGCGCGCCATCCAGCTGCTGACCGTCGAAGGCACGCACGATGCCGTCACCGGCGCGGGACAGACCCATGCCGCGCAGGCCATGTGCAGCGGCCTTGCACCGGACGCGCGGCAGATCGTCGACGTCGAGGATTGCGACCACTACGGGCTGTTCACGGGTGAGCGCTGGCGCACCGTCGTTCATCCCGCGCTGCAGGCCGCGTTTGCCCGCGCCGAACGCAGCCGGCGGTGCGCGTGCGCGGCGCAGCGCAGCGTGACGTGACGTGACGTCGTCCAGCTGAACCGGCACGATCGCGCGCCCGGGCGCCGCGCCGTTCAGGCCGGCGGCGTTTGCGCGTCGCGCGCTGCCTGTTCCGCGGCCGCCACGCGACGCTTGACCCCGATGAAGCTGTCGGGGCTCACGGAAACCGAGTCGATGCCGCAGGCGACGAGGAAATCGACGAATTCCGGATGATCGCTCGGCGCCTGGCCGCACAGTCCGACCTTCGCCCCGGCATCGTGCGCGGAGGCGATCACGCGGGCAATCATCCACTTCACCGCTTCGTTGCGCTCGTCGAACAGGCCGGCCAGCTCCGCCGAGTCGCGGTCGACCCCGAGCGTGAGTTGGGTCAGGTCGTTGCTGCCGATCGAAAACCCGTCAAAGCGCTGCGCGAACGCGCTCGCCAGAATGACGTTCGACGGGATCTCGCACATCACGTAGATCTGCAGGCCGTCTTCGCCGCGCTTCAGGCCGTTCCCGGCCAGCACCTCGAGCACGCGGTCCGCCTCGTCGGGCGTACGGCAGAACGGGATCATCACGATCACGTTCCTGAACCCCATGTCGTTGCGCAGCCGCGCGATCGCCCGGCATTCGAGCGCAAACCCGTCGAGGTAGCGCGGCGAGTAGTAGCGCGACGCACCACGAAATCCGAGCATCGGATTCTCTTCGTGCGGTTCGAACTGCGCGCCGCCGACGAGGTGCGCGTATTCGTTCGTCTTGAAGTCGCTCATGCGGACGATGACCGGTGCGGGATGGCAGACCGCCGCGATGCGCGCGAGGCCGCGCGCCAGCCGGTCAACGAAATAGTCCGCCGGATCGTCGTAGCCCGCCGTCAGCGCCGCGATGGCACGCTTCGCCCGCTCGTCCTGCAAGGCGTCGTAGCGGGCCAGCGCCATCGGATGCACCTTGATGTGGTTGCTGATCACGAACTCCATGCGCGCAAGCCCGATGCCGTCGGCCGGCAGGCGCCACCACCTGAAAGCCGCGCCCGGGTTCGCGAGGTTCAGCATGACCCGCGTGCGGGTGGTCGCCAGGTCGGCCAGGTCGATCGCTTCCACGTCGTATTGCGCGATGCCTTCGTAAACGAAGCCGGCCTCGCCCTCCGCGCACGACACCGTCACTTCCTGCTGGTCGTGCAGCACGTTCGTCGCATTGCCGGTGCCGACGATCGCCGGCAACCCCAGCTCGCGGCTCACGATGGCGGCATGCGACGTGCGGCCCCCGTGGTCGGTGATGATCGCGGCGGCGCGACGCATGACCGGCAGCCAGTCCGGATCCGTCGTGCGCGTCACGAGCACCGCACCGTCGACGAAGCGCGCCATGTCGCGCGGGCTGTCGATCACGCACACGCTGCCTGCCGCGACGGCCTCCCCGACACTGACGCCGGTGAGCAGCTTCCGGCCGGTCTGGCCGAGCCGGTAGGTCTTCACGGCGCTGGCTTCACGCCGGGACTGCACCGTTTCGGGACGTGCCTGAACAACGAACAGTTCACCGCTGACGCCGTCCTTCGCCCACTCGATATCCATCGGCTGGCCATAGTGCGTTTCGATCGCGCAGGCCCAGTGCGCAAGCGCCAGGATGTCGCGATCCGTCAGGACGAACGCGGCACGCTCGGCTTTCGACGTCGGTACGTTGCGGGTCGGCGCATCCTCGTCGCGCGCATAGATCAGCTTCCGCGCCTTGCCGCCGAGCGTCTTGCCGATGACGGGGCTGCATGCGGGATCGCCGAGCAGGGGCTTGAACACTTCATATTCGTCGGGATCGACGATGCCCTGCACCACGTTCTCGCCCAGCCCCCATGCGGCACTGATCAGCACCACCTTGTCAAAGCCCGTTTCCGTGTCGAGCGAGAACATCACGCCGGCCGCGCCGACATCCGAACGTACCATCCGCTGCACGCCGATCGACAGCGCAACACGCAGATGATCGAAGCCCTTTTCTTCCCGGTACGCAATCGCGCGGTCGGTGAACAGCGATGCGTAGCACCGGCGGCAGGCAGCGAGCAACGCGCGCTCGCCGCGCACGTTCAGGTAGGTTTCCTGCTGCCCCGCGAAGCTCGCGTCGGGAAGATCCTCGGCAGTCGCACTCGAGCGCACGGCGACGTCGACGTCGGGTCGCCCCGACTGGCGGCACAGTTGCCGATACGCGTCCCGAATCGCATCGGCGATGTCGTCGGGCCAGTCGCCGTGAAGGATCGCCTGCCGGATCGCCGCGCCGGCATCGGCGAGCGGCATCTTCCTGGCGACGAACGCGTCGAGCGTGCTGCCGATGATCTGCCTCAATCCGTTCGCATCGATGAACCGCCAGTAGGCATCCGCGGTCGATGCGAAGCCGGGCGGCACGCTCACGCCCTGTGCGGACAGGTTGCCGATCAGTTCGCCCAGTGACGCATTCTTTCCGCCGACGCTCGGCACATCGCCGCGCCGCAGGTCGTCAAACCAGACGATCAATGCCTTCCCGTGATCCATGATGCGCCCTCCGGTCGTCGCGGCCAGGCCACGCGCGAGTCACGCACGTCGCCGGCAATCGCCGGCACGGGCTGCCGGACACGTCCATCCTGGCTCCATGCCGCGCCGCCGGCGTGACCTGCGTCAAGAACGGGCGCCGACACGGGCAATGCGCTGTCCGGCGCGCGATTCGTCTGCGCTTGACGTCCGTCAACGGATCACGTCGCTCGTCCCGTACGCTCTCGATCAGGGGCATATCGATCGCGCCTGGCCAACGACAGGATTCCGGACATGGATTGCATGCATCTCGCCAGATCGTCCGCCTTGGCAGTCGCCGCTGCCTGGGCCGGTTTCGTGGTACCGCTTCATGCGCAGGAACCGGGTTCGCCGGCCGCTGTCACGCCGTCATCGGCTGCCGCGGCGCCGTCGGAAACAACGGAGAGTGAGTCGCCCGCTCCCGCGTCGAACCCCCGCAACATCGCCTTCGGCAAGACACGCGCGCAGGTCAGGCGAGAGCTGGAGCAGGCCGAGCGGGTGGGCGAAATCAAGCGCATCGACCGGTTCTTTGGCCGCGGCAGTTGATCGCCATCGCGCCGGCACCTGCAATGCGCTGAGCGTATCGAAAAGGACGATCGCCGATGCGGGTCGGCGGGTATCGCAAGAGTCGTCGCGATCGCGGTGATGTGGGCTTGCACCGTCGCGTCTGGACGATTTGCAGTGCGTATCTATCACGCACTGGTCCACGTAAATTGACTGACGGTGTGTCCGACTAACATTCGTGTCGACCACGCACGTGCTTCCCCATCACACGCCATAGCAGTAGCCTGTCGACCAACATCTAACGCCGCTCTCATCATGAAAGTTAGCCTCCGATAGAAGGGCGAAGTGGCCGCTTATGCAAATCTGAGGGTCATCGCCGAAAGTTCCTGGACCTGAAAAAAGCCCGGAGCTGTGGGGTCGAGACGGCCCCCTCCCTCCAGACTCTCAAGCCAATATCCCGCGATGACGCGCTGCAGCTGCACCCCTTTTTGAAATATCGAAATAGCATGCTGTATCGTTATCGCTTGACCAGCGATGACGCGACTACCCGATGACGCATTCTCAATTTGCAATTCCGCGCCATCCTGCGCGTTTCGATGGTTCCCCTCGTGGAAAAAGAACATTTCCGGCTGATCGAGGGGGGCAAATTCAACGCTCGAATCGTTCTTTCCGATCCGCCCCGAACCGGACACGTGCTCCGCAGGTAGATATCCCACAACGGCAACGTGGCACAGTTTTGCCAACGTCGACAATTGAGGAGCGTCGATTTTGCCGGACAGGTAAGGAATCTGAGCCGACAATCCGGAAAATGCAGCACAGACAAGCGCCTCGCGGCGCCGCCCCTGATTTTCCAGTCGTTCGATCCATTCCGGAACGACGGGCGGAGGCAAAACGGTCATGGCGCGATAAAAGAGTTCGGGGCAATCCAGATCCGTCCACTGAGCCCGCCAAAGCCGGTCGAGTGCGGCCGCGCCCTCGAGCCGGAGCAGCGCCATGAACGCCGCGGACCTTACTGCGCGGTCTTGATGCTCGAGCAGAATCGTCATGTCGCCCGCAAAGCGCTTCAATCCGAACTGGCGAACCGTATTGGCAATCGCGGTCACGACCGCCGATGCCGAATCCCGCGGCGTGGAAGCAATGACGGCATCAGCCTCTTCGGACGTTGCTGCGGCGTTCAGTCGGCATATGACGTCGAAATCGTTATCGAGCCCGGCGAGCCTGAATTCACCGATCCGATACCAGGCAGGCCCGATCCATTTTGCGATTTTTTCCATCAATGGGTAGCGCGGCACCTGATCGTCCAACCATGTCCGATATTCTTCGAGCCGCCCCCGATCGCCTCCTGCGAACGCAACGATACCCGCTGCAAACAACATCCCCGGCGTGGCCCCTTGAGTGTCGATGCAATTTCTGATGCATCGCCACGCGGTCGCTTCGCGCAATGTCAGACCTCTCAAGTGACCGAGCAGGCGCCTGTCCATTCGAACGAAATCGTCGAGCGTAAAATCGGACAAGAGCGAAGCCCGCTCACGGACGCGGTCCAGATGCACGATTTCCTCGAGGTGTTCCGTACAGAAACGCTCGGAAAACAGTTCGTTGCTATCCGACATGGCATCAGGTTACCGTCAGTCGACGGATTTTTCGCCCGTCTCGATGAATTCTCGATAAATAGCCGACGAGTGCATCGAAACACGCCGGATCGACTCTGAATACGTAGTCGAAACTCGAAGCAATCGTATGCGAATCATACTGATAGGTGCCGCTCGCGAACGTTCCCGCGTTCGCGGGATCGACGCCCGGCGGAGCGAAGCCGCTCCGGGCGACAACGTTCGCCCATGTCTCGATCGCGGCACATATCGGGGTTGCGGCCTCTTTGGTGAGGGGCTGATCGAACTCGATTTGTACTTCACACCCGCGAATCGAATCACGCCAGTCGAGCGTCTGCACGAACGCAAATGGCGCATCAACCGGGGGGCGAGGCCATTCCCCCTGATCCACGACAAGCTCCCGCTCGACCGCATTCGCGTCAGGTTCTTCAACGTGCACGATGCTGGAGCGAATGCCCATCGCCGCCAGTAGATTGGTCGCGACCCGCCACTGCCATGCCGGCAGATGATCCGTGGCAACGCGCCAACGTTGCGTTTCGCCCGCTGGATCCCACGTCGACGACACGACCTTCGCCGATGCCCGGCGATGCTCGCGAGCATCGCTCACATAAAAGCCAAGATCGATGTACCCGGCAAATAACGGCAAGGGATCGGACATGACCAGATCGGAAGTCTCGAGCGAGGTCCCTTCTGCATTCTTTTCGAGATATGCGACGCCCATGCCGCGTCCCGTGATATCGACTCGCATCACGCATACCTCGTCAATGATTCGATCGATCGAAGACATCGAGCCATTCCTGCACCCCGTGCTGCCGAAACTCCCACGGCAGCAGGCCGCCATCCACCGAATCGAGCCTGACCGGTCGCACCAGTTTTGCCACAGGACCGTACGCAGCAACGTAATCGTCGCGAGAGGAGTCTCCGAGCTGCGGCTCCGGCGTGGCCTGCAGGCACACACCATGTTTGAGCCGGCGCAAACGCACCGCTGTTCCGGCAATGTGTTCCTCGATCCCGGAAATTCCGCCGATCCAGTCGACCTGATTCTCGCTCAGGAAGGTCAACCAGTTCGCCCGTTTCAGATAGGGACGCGCAATGGCTGCCTGATGCCGCTCCGTGAACTCGGGGTCGCGCTGCCGCAACTTGTTGCCAACGCCGACCATGACGCTCGCGACATCGAAACCAGGATATCGCTGCATCAACGCGGCTACCCGATTGCGGGTTTCCGTATCCAGATCGGGGGATGGAAAATTGATGGGAAAGTTGAGTCCAAATCCACAGGATCCCGAAATAAAGCGTCTGTTCGCCACGATATCGAATTCGCACAGCCAGTCTGCGACACGATTGCCGGTCACCAGCGGATGGTCGAGCGGCAACGTCAAATTGAGGATCGTGTGCATCGGGAGCGACCGCCGCTCGGTCGCACGCCATTGCTTGAGTTCGTCAGCCGACGGTTCGACATACGGACGATGGGCGAAGTCGATTCGCAGGCTGCTGGCCGTCGCCCCCGCATCGGCGCCATTTTCCATCAAGCAATAGAATTTCTTCGGAAAAGGGACGGGGTTTTCGCACCAGGTCTTGACGAGACTTTCCGCCCGCTTGTTGATGGGTTTCCAGCGTCCGTCGCCGGTGTTGTAGTGCGTCAGGCGATCGCCCAATGCTTCCCGCGCGCGCCTGTAGAAATCGAAGATTTCAGTACCTTCGTCGAACTCCATCGCCCACTCGAACAACAGGCACGGACTGATCAAAGCGACATCGGCGCTTTCGAAGCCAAGATTCATTGCGTCTTGCATCACGCTCCTCACGGAATGACAAACTCCGGCACCATCCCGCCTGCTCCACCCAGGCCGAGAGACGGCACCCCATTGGGAAATTCCAAAAGAGGCATGCCATACATCCCCATGCCCGGAACGGGAACCTGCTTCAGCACCTCTTCCTGCTGAACCTTGGTTCCCTTTCCGCAACCACATTTCTCAGGGTCCAGACTCGGATCCTCACCGGAGTATGGATTACGTCCGCCGTTCTCCTGCTCGTTGATCGTGTTGTAATCCTGACGCTGCAAATTACCATTGCCTGCACCTGGGTTCGTTCGCCAGGTATCCACGGTTCCATCGGAGCGCGTGAACTTCAGATCGAGCACGCTCGTTTTTCCGCCGTTGGTTACCGTGAGGTCCGGAAAGCGCATCTGTTCGGTCGCCCCTTTCAGGAAACTGTTGAGCAGGTGCTGCCAACTGGAATAGTTGCTGTTCCAGCTGCCATCGGGGCGTTGCCCCCAAGGCTTCTGGGACTCGATATCCATGTCCTTGTTGCCGGTTGCGTCCTTGTACTTGTCCCATGCTTCCTGGAAGCATTTTTCCTTATCCGACATCTTTGGCATATGAAATTCTCCTGCATCAGGCGGTTATCCCGCCCGTCGGCACTTCCTTGATCTTGACGAAGTCGCCACCATCATTCCCCGCATCGCACCAGCAAAAAATGCGGCATAGAATTCCGCCCTGGTCGAGCAGATTCGACTGGACCTCGGCCGGCGTATTGGTATTCGGGTTATTGCCATTCATCATCATGGGATCGGAAAGCCTCGCGACGTTGCGCCCTTCGATCTTGACGTCGTAGCTGTAGTTCGTAAATTTCGCCCATCCGCGATTGACGCCCGACACGACGCCGCCTCCCACACCAGGCTCGTCGCCATAACTGGGCTTGAACTCCGACTCCTTCAGCGCAGCGGGAACGCCATTCGTACGAACGGTCTTCGATCCATTGACCAGATCGCGCGAAAACGCAACATTCGTATAAGGCACCACACCGGCGCCCGGCGTCTTGCAAAAGTCCGGCGCCGCGCAGGTAGCGATTCCCCCGCTTTTCGAATGAACATTGGTCAGCTTGTTGACGATCACTGTAGATGCCACGGTGCCTCCCCGTCATGAGAACCCATACGCTCAAGCAGGCAGGCTGCGCGAGACAGCCTGGTATCCGATGCGGAAAAAACCAGCGAATGCCGTCGCGGCATCACGATATCCGTGAGTTCATCGTGCGCCAACATACACAGCATTGCGGCAGACGCCGCCCCCGTATCGCCCCAAATCTCCGCCGGGTGGCTGATATCGAGCGGGTGCGCAAACTGACGGCCGTTACGCAGAAACGCGAAATCCCATTCGGCACTCCGCCAGGTCTCGCCAGTCAAATCGCCATAGCAATTGTCCACCTGGATGTCGGTGGACAAGCACTGCGAGATTGCGGCCGTCAGTCCGTCGCCGCGCGACGCCTGATCGGCATACCACGGCATGGTTTCCGTAGCGAGACCAACGGCGCGCAATGCGACACGCGTCGTGTTCTCCGCTGACGCTCGCCCCACGTCCGCGCGCAGAAGAGCAAAAGCCGCACCCTCACCGGGAACCATGCCGAACGGATTGTCCTGGTGCTTGAGTCGGTCGGTATCGTCGAGCCAGTGCAGATAATTCATATCGAGCGGCGAGTCGACCCCGCCAACGATGCAAAAATCCGCCTCTCCAGCCTTCAAGATGTCGACCGACCTGGCCAGACCCGCGATAAAACCCGTATGACCGCTGCAAAAAAATCGACTCCCGCTACGTGAAAATTGCGGCATCGATTTGCAGATTTCGCCAGCGACGGACGCGATATCCGCGTGCGGCAAACCGGGACGCTCGGGCGGGAGCGAAAGCAGCACCGGAATGGGCCTTGCCGGCATCCCGGCGGATGCGTCCAGAATGTGCCCATGACGGGCCAATAAATCGTCCAGCGCCCGGCGAGCCAGCTCCGTCATTCGCGATACACAGGTCGCATCCTCACTCAGACAATCGAGCTTCGCGAGCGCAATGGCGCCGCCCCTGCGGGCATACGGGTAGCGTTTGTGTCGCGCGATGCGCGACACGCTCGACAGTACGGCGTTGCAAGATTCGGCAGCGGACAAGCCCACCGACGTACACGCACCGAATCCGCTCACCACGATCGGGCTGTCAAACTCCATAGAACCTCCCGGTATGCAGATCCCGCTTGGTATCGACATACGTGACCTGTACACGACGAGCATCACGCCCGCATGCCAGGACGCTGCGCCACACCATCACCAATCGACTGTCGTCCGGCTCGACTATCACGCGATCCAGTTGTGCGTGTTGACGAATCGTCCGGCCGCCTATTGTCGTCAACAGGTTGAAATGCACGCGAGGTAGCCGAAATGTCATTTTCGCCGACGGCGTCAGGTGGGCAAGCACGACACGTTCGCCGCCTCTTAACGGAACTGCGGTCGCCATGCCCGGCGAGGCCGAGTTGAAGAATGCGACATCGAAATCGTCCGGAACCAGCGGTGCGCGCGTCGTGATCCACTGTTCATCAGTTGTACCGCTGAAGCGTGCACGCGCCGGCCACAGCGGCGGGATCGCATTCATCCCGGCCGGCGCAGGTCGATCTTTCCACGATTTGATCAGATGGCGCGGATCCTCGATATGGGGCAGCTTGCCGTCGCGCGCGTCGTCCCGGTCCACAAAGAATCCCATGCCCAGCGGATTGTCGGAGAATCCGTCCTTTTGCCGCGAACTCGTTCCGCCGTAGGCGAATTCGTACCGTAACGGCCAGCGCGAAAACAATTCGGGATCCGTCATACGCAGTCCGAATAACCCAGAATCCCAACGACGCGCGCCGAACACCCTGATGACTCGATGTATCGACCCGATCGAGATGCCGACATCGAGCTCACGCAACGGTTCATCTTCGGGTGCGTATGCCGAACCGTTGACCATGATGGCGCTCCCCGGATGCGCGAACACGATTTCGGCGTCTCGCCTCAGGGTCGAGTGCCCCGGCTCTCCGAAATACTCCGGATGCGTTTTCACTGGCTCTTGCTGCTTCGATAGCGACAGCGTACCGTCAGCGTGCAGATCATACGTTGCCTTGACAACCACGACCCACAGGTGCCCACCATGTCGGTCGAACTGCACTGCTCGTTCCGCAGCGAACGGCGTCACATTTTGCAGTTGCAACATGTCGATTTCAGTTCAGCTCGACAACCGATCCACGCAACCGGAGCGTACCTTCAGCATAGGTCGCTACATTCGTCCCGCGAACGATGACGCGTCCGTCCTTGTTCAACGTGAGACTTGCCTGGCCGCACTTCAGCGTCATCGCTTCGGCCGCTTCAACGCATACGTGCGATGCTTCCGTGGTCGCAGAGATAGCCGGCGTGATGGCGTGAACGGCGGCCCTCGCCTCGGCTTGATTTCTTGTTCCGTGCCGGCGCAGAAGGCCCATGAGGATAGGTTGCGCCGGGTCACCCTGCACGAATGCCAATACCACTTCGCGCCCGACGTCTGCCGCAACGACACTCGTGGCGCAAATCGCGGCAAGTGGGGATTGGTACGGGTTATCGGGGTAGTCGATCCAGACACCATGATTCGAATCGACCTTGGCTATGGTTCCGAGAACCAGCTCAGCCGTCCGTTGGGTCGGCGGTGCAACACTCAGTGCGGCAATATGTTCTGCGACTCCCATCTCAGCCCCCTAAGAATTGATATCGACGTTATTTCCGCTGATTCTCACAGGGCCCGAACCATCGATGGAAAGTGTGGCCCCGCTGATCGAGATGTTCCCGTTGCTCTCGAGCGTGATGCGCGCCTTGCCAACCTTGATCTCGAGCCGATCCCCGGCGCTGATCGACCAGGTCTTGCCGACAACCGTATTTTTCGACAGACCGACTTCCTCTGCCTGAGCGAGACCTACTGCCGTGTTCATCGCTCCGGCAACCGTGACGGTATAACCGGCGCCGATTGTCAGCGCCTTGGCCATTCCGATCGTCTCGGCCGAAGCAAGTGCGATCAGGAGATTTTGCCAACCCTCGATCGTTTCGTTACGGTTGCCGCCAACCGTCAGTGTCTCGTTGCTGCCAACGCGTTCGGTACGATCCACGCCGATCGTGATGGTCTCATTGTTGTCGACCGTCTCGGTTCGGTCATGGCCGACGTGCACCGTCTCATCGTGATCGATGTTCTTCTTTCGATCGTTTCCAACCCAATGCGACTCGTCGTGCTCGACCTCGAGGCGCTGATCTTTCTCAGCGTGCAACCAGACTTCCTCCGAACCCTTCTTGTCCTCGAAACGAATGGCGTTGGCCGTGTTGACGTTGCCTGTTTTGGTCGAGCGCGTGAGAATCCCGCTCTGTGTAGCATTCGCAGGCAATCCCCATGGAGGCAGGTTGGCGGAGTTATAGACGCTCGAGATGATCAGGGGTCTATCCGGATTACCGTCGAGGAAAATTACGACCACCTCGTCACCTATCCGCGGGATCTGGATCATCCCAAATCCGCGACCGGCCCACGGTTGCCCGACACGTACCCAGCATGAACTGCCTTGATCGCGCTTGCCCAGCCGATCCCAATGGAATTGCACCTTCACGCGGCCCAGGTTGTCCGTGTAAATTTCTTCCCCTTCGGGACCGACGACGACGGCCGTTTGCGGACCGATGATCGATGGGCGCTCGATCGTGAACGCCGGCCGATACGGAATCTTCTTGCGGATGCAGGTGAAACTGCACTGGTAGTTCGCTGCGCCTTCTCCGGCCTGATAGTTGTTCGTTCCGCTGTGGGTGATCGTCGTCAGCAGAAACTGTCGATCCTCCTGTTTGGCATTGCTGTGGTCATAGTGATCGTCGAGTTCGAAGTATTGGCATGGCGTCAGCCGGCGGCTCGTGCTCGTTCCGATGAAGACTTTGCTGTGTGCCGCAAGCGCCTGCGTTCTGAAGCGCGTCAACGCTTCTCCGCGATCGCTGTCCGCAAACCCATGTTCGCCCAGGTAGTCGTAGACTTCGTACGACGGCACTTCACCTTGATTGACTTCGGTTCCGCCCGAAACAAACCGGCGGGCGTGCGGTGCTTTGTAATCAAACGTCTTCAGCCCGACACTGTTGGATTCCAGTTGCCGGCTCGCCTGGAACGACGTAACGACCGCCAGATTGTCGAGCGCCTCGCCTTTTGTGTATTGCAGCTGCGGACTGCGGCCGCTAATCGGCTTCGCGCTAATCGAGTTGTCCGAGATGACTAGCTTGTGACCGTCTTTCGCGTGCTCGAAGAAGAAGAACAGGCCATCTTCTTGCATGAGGCGCTCGACAAATTCCAAGTCGGTTTCACGGTACTGCGTGCAGTAGCTGCGATTCTTCGTCGCCTTAGACAACCGGAACTCGAACGACGCAATCTTTCCGTAGTCCCGAAAGACTTTTGAAAGAATTGCTTCGGTATTCTCTTCCTGAAAAATCCGGATGTCGCGACTGCGCGAGAGCATCCAAAGCCATGGCACGAGTGTCGCGCTGTAGATGGTGAAGCTACCGTCGTGATCGAGGTGGGTGAAGTTGGCTATGTAGCCGTGGAAATACCGTTCTTCCGAGCTCGCCAGCGCATCGGTAAGCTGTAACGTAATCGTCACCGGCTGACCGATCAACTTCTTCAGTTCAATGTTCGAGTCTTGAGAGGCGAGCCGAACGTGGAACTCAAAGTTCTGAGATAAGCCTTCGGTACCGTGAAAATCGACAAGCACCAAGTCAGATCGGCCCTTCATAGGCGTCTGGATGGTGAACAGCCGATTGCTCTGTAGCCCAAAAAAACTTGGAATATCTGACAGTTGCATGGCGCCCTCAGAACCCTGCATCGGAGTGGCAGGATATTATTCGTCGGTGGATTTTAAACTGCCAGACGCCGAAAAGATCAAGTTTTGCGTTTCTTGCACCTCATATATGGGGACGGATTTGTAGGGAAGGTGAATGGATAACCTGTTGCCCCACTACGAATACGAGGTCGGTTTACTGCTCCGTGGCGCTTCGGAATTTGCGCGACGCTATCCGAAGATCGGCGCCCGACTCGGGATTGCAAACGGGCACGGCGATCTGCATGTCGACCGGATGATCCAGACGTTTGCATTGCTGGCCGCGCGTGTCGATGCAAAGCTCGAGGACGCCTATCCGGAATTCACCGAATCGCTGCTGGAGGTGCTGTACCCGCAGTATCTGCGCACCGTGCCTTCGTGCGCGATCGCGCAGTTTGATCCTACAGATCTCTTCGGTCAGTTGACAACGCCGTTCACGATGCCACGTGGCACGCTGCTTGATGCCAACGCGGCGCCGTACCGGTTTCAAACTATCTATGACGTCACGTTATCCCCGTTACGAGTTCACTCGGTACGCTATGCCCCGGCTACGCTTGTCCCTGCGGCTGTCCGACTCCCACCCAAGGTCACTGGCATACTTTCGATCGCGCTCGCCAGCGCGACAGCGATGGAGATCTTCGATGAGGCAATTCCGTTCGGTACAGTTCGTGTTCACCTGTCCGGTGATCGACCGCGCGTTGCTGCACTCACCGATGCTATGCTGCTACGTGCTGGCGCCGCATTTGTTGAGGTCGATCAGAGCGGCCGGTGGGCGGAATTATCTAGGATACCGATCGAATCGGTAGGTTTTGGCGAGAATGAATGCCTATTGCCGAAAGAATCGACCACTACATCGGATGCGTACCAAACGCTCATCGAGTCCTTCGCGTTCCCCGAAAAATTCGACTTTGTTGACATCGATCTAGGACGAATGCGGCGGGCCGCACGCACGCCAGCGGCAAAGCGGCTGACGTTGCATCTCGCAATCCTCAACACACCAGCCGAATCCGCCGAAGCACAGGCACTGACCGAACTCGAGGCCTCATCCTTTCGGTTGTACTGCACACCGGTGGTCAATCTGTTCAAGCGAGACGCGATTCCGATCCAGTTGACAAGCGCTGATAGGGCATACCCCGTCACACCGGAGCCGCTGGAAACCGGCTCCCCGCTCGACGTATACTCGATCGATGCCGTTCATTTAGGCGATCGCTTGCAGGCTGAACAAGAGAGGAGCTCGCCGTCGACCAGTAGCCACGTACGAACGGAAGTATTGCCTTACCGGGCGTTCAGCCATGCTCGCTCCCCTGATCCCGCGATTGCATACTGGGCTGCGTTTCGCGATCCGTACGCAGCAACTGGAACAACGCGCGCGCCACTGCTGCTATCACTCGTCGGACTGGAGGGCCATTCTGCTCAACTGAAACATCCGCAAGTCGACGTCGACGTCACGGCTACCAATGGAGATTGGCCCGCCCGGTTGCCGATCGGTGCACGCGACAGCGACCTGCTGCACGAGGGCGCGGCGTTAGCATGCCCCATTAGATTGCTTACGCGCCCGACCTTGCCGAGCACTCTGCCGCGCGGCCACGACGCATTGTGGCGGATCCTTGCGGGCATGTCGTTGCACCCGTTCGATCTGACGCGAACGGGGCTGAAGGCGTTTAAAGACTTTCTAAGACTGCACGCGCCGCGCGCGAGCATCATCGCGCAACGGAGCATCGATGCGATCACCGACCTGGACCATCGCCCCGCGATCAGATGGATGTCGCCCGATGGCGCGTTCCCGTCGTTCGTCCGCGGGGTCGAGATTGTCGTCTCTCTCGATGAAGCAGCGTTGCGCGACGTTACGTTGCACTTGTTCGCGCGAATGTTGGACAGGTTGTTTGCCCCGTATGCTGCGATGAACAGCTACGTCGAACTGGTTATTTGCTCCTCGCAGACGGGGCGCGAACTTCAACGCTGTCCGGCGCGAATCGGAACACGGCCGCTGATCTAGTTAATGCAGATAACCGACCAAAATGCCTGCGCCCCCGCCGGCTATCACGCCAACGGTTGTCCCGCCCATCACCAAGATGGCCCGCGCATGAGCAATTGCGTTCTCTGCTAACCACACCATTGCGGGGCTTGATAGCCCGAGCGCAAGCTGTGCGGGATTGATGCCGAGAAGCATGGCCGTGCCTGCTTTGCCGTATCCGACGCCGACGCCTCCGTCGAGATAGACCGTGGCCCCCTGAAAATCGGACTTGGAGAGTTCCTTGCCGTCAAACGCTGGCGCCATATATATCAAGCCGGCGCTGTCAAAGGACTTGAGAGAACCGGCTCCTCCGACCTCATGTCCAGCAATCTTTGGGATCTTGATCTCGGGGATTGAGAATCGTGGCAACTTGATCTTCGGGATTCGAAGCCCAACGCCATACCCGATCCCGATGCCGCCGTAGTAGAAATCGAACAGTTGGCCGCCAGGATCCGCCAAGACGATTGTGCCACCCGAAGCAACGGCTAGTTCGAGACTGACCCCACCTGTTGCGCCGGTTTTGTAAGTCCAGTCGCTATGTCTGAAAATTGACACGTGGCCCTCTCAAGTCGTTTATTTTCTGGATGGCAGGTTCATCAGCGAGAAGACAATGAAGCCGACGCCGAAGATCAGCGCCATCAACGTCCAATTCCAAACTGCGCCGAATCGATCGATCGTGGCGGATCGCAGAGGCGCGTCCTCCTGATACAGCACGGTCACCTTATCGCCGACTTTCATGCCGTAGATCATCCCTCCCTGCGGATAGGAGACACGCTGGCCTGCTTTGGTGACAAATTCGACCTGGGGATGGCTCCCGCCTGCATTCAGGCTGACAACTTCTCCGGGTACGGCAATCGCCGTCTGGAGAAATTCATGAGTCGACCACGCGACGAAGGCCGCGATTATGAGAAAACCGATCCCCATCACAATGCCTAGGATAGCCTTGACCATGAGCCCTCTCGATTTCTTTCATTCGACACGCGGAGTTTGACCGCAGCCTGTCAGCGCTGGATTTTAGCCCATCGCCGGCTATCAAATCGGCGCAGGCGGTTTAGTCAACCTCATGACGCCGCTTTCGACGCATCTTGTCTGTAGTCGTGATGCTGATGAAATGGCATCGAGCGCACCAGTGGCCACGCCGGATGGAATTGGGCGTAGCTAGCCCACGATGGCCCCTTGCGCACTCCCACTCCAGCTTTGTCGCACTATTCACGTAGCTTGCGGAGACACACATTCCTCCGCGCTCGTACGCATCAGGTCGATACCAAATCGCTTCGCCTCATGCTGGCACTCCGTGCACCATGCTCCACGAAAGATCCGCGCACCTAACATTTCCCATTCGTGACCGGCCTTACATCGAAACCGATAGTTTGCCTTGCTTCCTTCATAAACTTGGGAAACGCACCGTCATCGCCGATGAGCGATTGCGAAAAATGACAGTTTCTCCGTCCCGGGGTTTTGGATAGATTGGCCGTACCGCATCCGCATCGCCTCAGGGACACCATGAACTTCGAAGCCACCCCCGATCAACGCGCTGCCGCCGCCACCTATCGCGCCGTCGCGCTGCGTCACTTCGCGTCGTCGCCGCGCCGCGGCTTCGACTGGGCAACCTGGCGCGCACTGTCCGAAGCAGGTCTGTGGCGCACGCTCGTCGCCGGCCGCGATGCAGGCGCGGACGCGTCGTTGAACGTGTTCATCGCCGCGTTCGAGGCGATCGTGACCGCGACGAGATCCGTCGGCTTCGCGATGGCGCTGGCGAATCAGGCAACCGTGATTCGCGCGCTGCTGCTCCACGGCACACCGGCGCAGCGCGACCGCCTCCTGCCGGCCCTGACGTCCGGCGCGGTGGCCGCGACCGCCATTTCCGAAAGAGGCACCGGCACCGAAATCCGCGCACTGCAGAGCCGCGTCACGCTGGACGGCCAGGATTGCCGCCTCGACGGTCACAAGTACAACATCAGCCACGCCCCGGACGCGGCACTGATCCTCGTCGCCGCGAGCGCCACGCACGACGGTCGCCCCGGTACGGCGCTGGTTCTTCTCGATCCGCAACGCGCCGGCGTGACGCGCACTGCGCCCCAGGAAACCCTGGGCGTCGCCGATCTGCCGATCGGCGACATGACGTTCGACGGTGTTCCCGTCGGCACGGACGATTTGCTTTGCACTCCCAAGGACGGATTGCGCGTGCTGATGGACATCGCGTCGATGAACCGCGCGTTGTTCGGCCTGCTGTGCGCGGACGTGGTCGTGCCGTTCCTCGACGACGCACTCGCGTATGTCGGCGAACGCGGCGCGCTCGGCGTGACGCTCGACAAGCATCAGCATGTCCAGCGGCGGCTCGTCGACATTCATGTCGGTGCGGAGCGCTCGCGCTGGATGGCACTCGCCGCACTCGACCAGTTGAGGGCGGGCGACCCGTCCGCGCTCGCCAGTTGCTCGATTGCGAAACTGGGCGGCGCCCGCGACCTGACCCAGGCCGCGCTGCACCTGCTCGCGATCTACGGCAGCGACGGCTATCGCCGCGGCCCGCTCGCGACCTTCGTTGCCGACGCACTCGCCATGGGAACCGCGGGCGGCACCGAAGAGATGCACGCGCGCAACATCTTCAGCCAGATGCAGCGACGCGCGACCGCGTCGCACATGCACGCGGCCTGAGTGATCAATTTTTCGTTTCTCATCCCGAAGGAGTCTGCCTTGACCATCCAGCCCGGCCTCCGTGCCCGTGCCACGCACCGCGTCGATACGATTTCGCTTGCAGATCAATGGGGCGGCGAAGCGCACGCCCTTGCCAGCCCGATCATGATCATCTTCATCGAGCAGACCTGCATGCAGGCAACCGATCACCTGCTCGGCGCCGACCTGATGACGGTCGGCTACAACTTCGAGATCAAGCATCTCGCTCCGACGCCGCCCGACTGGGAAGTCACGGTCGACGCCGAGCTGATCTCCGTGGAAGGCCGGATGATGACCTACAAGGTGTCGGTTCGCGATGCGGCCGGCGTCGTCGGCGAAGGCATCCATACACGCTGCGCGGTCGGTCGCGACAGTTTTCACGAGCGGCTTGCCGAGCGCCGCGACCGCGCACCGGTCGCGCAATGAGCACCACTGGAGGAGACACCCCGATGCGCCCGACGCCGCTGCACGACCTGCGCCTGCCGCTGATCGCATCGCCGATGCTGATCGCCAGCTACCCCGAGATGGTGCTGGCGCAGTGCAAGAGCGGGATCGTCGGCGCCTTTCCCGCGCTCAATGCGCGACCGAGCGCGCAGCTCGGCGACTGGATCGATCGCATCGACGAGGAACTGGCCGCGCACCGTGCCGCCCGTCCGGATGCGTGCGTGGGGCCGTACGCGGTCAATCACATCTGCCATCAGACCAACACGCGGCTCGAAGCGGACTTGCGGATCTGCATCGACCGGTGCACGCCGATCCTGATCACGAGCCTGCGCGCGCCGCCGCGCGAGATCGTCGAAGCCGTGCACGCCTACGGCGGTGTCGTGCTGCACGACGTCACGACCGTACGACACGCGGAGAAAGCGCTCGAGGCCGGTGTCGACGGCCTGATCCTGGTCGCGGCCGGAGCGGGCGGCCATGCCGGCACGCTGTCCCCGTTCGCGCTGGTGTCGGAGGTGCGCCGCATTCATGACGGCTTCATCGCGTTGTCCGGCGCGATCGCCACCGGCGCGGCCATCGCGGCGGCGCTTGCACTGGGTGCCGACTGCGCGTACATGGGCACCCGCTTCCTCGCGTCTCACGAAGCCAACGTGGCGCAGCGCTACAAGGACACGATCGTCGAGGCCACGGCCGCCGACATCGTCTACACCGATGCGTTCAGCGGCGTGCACGGCAACTATCTGCGCCAGAGCATCGAGGCCGCGGGCATGGACGTCCGCAACCTGCCCCGCAGCGAGCACGCACACCTCGATTTCTCGCCCGAATCCGGCGCGCGGCAGTGGCGCGACATCTGGGGCGCCGGCCAGGGCGTAGGTTCGATGGACACGGTGCTGAGCGTCGAGCAGATCGTCGCGCAGCTCGAGATCGAGTACGGCGTCGCACTCGAACGCGTTCGCCACGAGTCCGCCCGCATCGGCCGGCACGCCCCCGCGCACTGACCGGGCACCCGCTTTCTTTCGCTACCTCCACGGTACCGTCATGACCCTCACCGCCACCGACTTGCCCGCTCCCGATCCGGTCGCGCTGCAACGCGCGCAGATCGATGCAATCGACCAGGAACTGCTCGCGCTGATCGCGCGCAGGATGCAGCACGCCGCCGCGATCGGCCAGTTCAAGGCGCTCGACGGCCGGACGATCCGCCAGCCGGCCCGGGAAACGGAAATCGTCGCGGGGCTGTGCGCCCGGCCGCACGGGCTGCTGCAGGCGCGCCACGTCGCGGCGATCTGGCACACGCTGTTCCGCGTCAGCCGCGAGTTGCAGCGGGTGCCGTCGGTCGCGTTCCTCGGCCCGCCCGGCACCTTTACCGAGACCGCGATGCAACGCTACTTCGGCGCCCCGATCCGTCCACATGCGTGCGACACGCTCGAAGCGACATTCGCCGCACTGGCGGCCGCGAACGTCGACCATGCGGTGGTGCCGATCGAGAATTCGACCGAAGGCACCGTCACGCGCGCGATCGACCTGCTGGCCGACGCGACCGCTCCGGTGGTCGGCGAGATCGTGCTGCCGGTCGCGCACTGCCTGCTGAGCGCATCCGGCACGCTCGAAGGCGTCGACTGCGTGCTCGGTCATCAGCAGGCGCTGGCACAGTGCCGTGCGTGGCTCGATGCGCATGCGCCGCAATTGCGCCGCGTGCCTGTCGCGAGCAACGCCGCGGCCGCCCGCGAAGCAGCGAGCATGACGGATTGCGCGGCGATCGCCGGCGAACGGGCGGCCGACCAGTACGGACTGCGTATCGTGGCGAACGCGATCCAGGACGAACCCGGCAATCGCACGCGCTTTCTCGTCCTCGGCGGGCCGCCGGCAGAGCCGACAGGCCATGACCGCACCAGTCTTCTGCTGCAGCTCGACGATACGATCGGCGCGCTCGCAGGCGTGTTCGATGCATTGGCGCGGCACCGGATCTCGGTGCTGTGGCTCGACGCGCGTCCCGGCCGCGCCGCCGGATGGGCGTACCGCTTCTTCGTCGACATCGACGGCCACCAGGACGACGCGCATGTCCGCGCCGCCCTCGGCGACATCAGGACAATCGCCGCCGACCTGCGAATCCTCGGTTCCTACCCGCGCGCGCCGATCGTCGATGCCGGCGCCGTTGCCGAGCCGAGCGCGACATGAGTGCCGCGTCCGCCGATACCGCCGTCGCGCGCCGGGTGCGGGCCATCTGCGACGGTCACGACGATCGCCTGCTGGTCCTGCTCGGGGTCGTGCCGCCGTCGCTGCGTCGCGACACCGGCGCTTGGTTGCGTGCATTGCGCGCGGACTACGAGGACGAACTGGAATTGCTGACGCATGTGCAGCGCGTGGCCACGCCGGACGTCGACGACGACGCGCGGGCCGCGCTGCTTCGCCGGCTCGGCAGACTGCGGCTGCCGACGGCGTTGGTCGTCGATACGTCCGCGACGGCCTATGGCCGCTGGTGCACGCGGAACGGCGCCACCGCGCACGGCTGGCGGCTGCTGGAAACCGCGCGTGGCGCGGCGCCCGTCGGCGGCGTACTCGTGCCCTGGCGCGACTGCCTCGCGGCACCCGCGACCTCGCGCCGCGTGCTCGCCGATTTCGGCCATGCGTGGACCGGCATCGATACGAGCGTCGCCATGCTGACCGACGCGCTGCTTGCGAACGACGTGCAGGTCGGGGGCATCGCGCTGGGCGATCTGCTCGCGCAACCCGGTGCCGCGCCCGTATCGCCCGCAAGAATGACCGGCGTCCTGGACCGCCTCGCCAATACGGTGCGCCTGCGCCGTATCACGGCGGCGACGCGCCGGACGCATTCGCTGCGGAGCCGGCTGTGACGGCAGCGCACCATCCGCGCATCGCGTTGATCGGCATGCCCGGTGCGGGCAAGACGACGATCGGCGCGGCGCTTGCGGCGGCACTCGACCGCCCGTTCGCGGATTCCGACCGGGAGATGGAGCAGCGCTTCGGCGCCCCGCTTGCCATGCTGTTTCCGATGCCGACGTTCCGCGCCCGCGAAGCCGGCGTCATCGATGCGCTGTCGCAACGCGACACGCTGATCCTCGCCACCGGCGGCGGCGCGGTGCTGCGCGACGACACGCGCGCGCGCCTCAAGGCGCGCTGCCACGTGATCTACCTGGTCAGCGACATCGACGCGCTGTACCGGCGCACCGGGCGCGATCCCGCGCGCCCGCTCCTGAACGTGCCCGATCCGCGCGCCGTGCTGGCCGAGTTGCAGCGGACGCGCGATCCGCTGTACCGGGCCTGCGCGCATCGCCTGCTCGACACGCGCGGCGCGTCGATCGACGAAATCGTCGCGGCGGCCCTCGCCGAATCCGCATCCGCCTGACGGTCGCGCCCATGCGCGCGGCTGCCTCGCTCCCGGTTCCCTTCCCGCCCCGTCACGGGCGCTCCCCACTGCCATTTCTGACAGTTGCTCCTTGTTTGAGAATATCTAAAGATATATTTTTAGATAGTCTGAATTCGTCAACCGGACTCGTGGAAACCGATCATGTCCAAGTTTCTTGTCTCGACTCGAAGATGGGGTCCGATCGCTACGGCAGCCGTGACGGCGGCCGTCATGGCCGGTTGTGCCCCGTTCGGCCAGCAGCCGGACCAACGGAAGATCACCCCGGTCGAACAGCTCGACCCGGGCATCGCGCTTCACGCGGCCAAGGGTCAGGCCGACGTGGACGCGCAATGGTGGCGCACCTTCGGCGATCCGCAGCTCGACCGCGTGCTGGCCGACGCGCTCGCGGGCTCACCGTCGCTGAAGGCCCAGCGCGCCCGGGTCGACGAGGCGCTCGCGCAAGCCGACGTCAGCGCGGCGGATTCCCTGCCGCTGCTCGGCGCAGCGGTCAGCGCGACGCCGACGCGGCTGCCGCGCAGCTACACCACCCCGCCCCCCGCCGCAGGCCACTGGCAAGTCAACGCGCAGGCGCTGCTGAATGCGTCGTTCGATCTCGACGTTGCCGGGCGCCTGCGCGCGCTGACCCGCGCCGCGACCCTGCGCGCCGGCGAGCAGCAGTCGCTCGAGCGCGCGGCAACCGTATCGTTGCAGGCCGCGCTCGTCGAAACGTACCTGCAGCTCGCGCTCGAGCTGCAACTGCTCGACATCGCGAACGATACGCTGCGTCAGCACGATTCCCTGCTGCGCCTCACCCGCCAGCGTGAAGCGGCGGGACTCGACATGCCCGTCGCGGTCGCGCGTGCCGGCGAGCCGCTGCCGCTCGCGCAGGCCGATGTCGAGCGGCAGCGCGCGGCCGTCGCGTTGCTGCGCCACCGGCTCGCGGCGCTCGTCGGGCGCGGGCCCGGTTATGCGGACACGCTCACGCCGTCCCCCCGCGTGCTGCATGCCGTCGCGCCGTTGCCCGCGACGCTCCCGGCCGCGCTCGTCGGGCGCCGGCCCGACATCCTGGCCGCCCGCTATCGCGTCGAGGCAGCGTCGGCCGACATCGACGCGGCCCGCGCGGCGTTCTATCCGGACATCAACCTGATGGCGTTCGCCGGCGTGCAGAGTTTCGGCTTTCGCGCGCTGCTTCACGGCAGCAGCGGCACGTTCGGCGCCGGCCCCGCGATCACGCTGCCGATCTTCGAAGGCGGCAGGCTGCGAGCCGGCCTGCGCGCGCAGACCGACGCGTACAACGCCGCCGTCGCCGACTACGACGACACCGTCGTCAACGCGCTCGCCCAGGTCAGCGACTCGCTCGTGCAGCTCGACGCGCTGGCCAGGCAGCGCGACCTGAATCGCGATGCGCTGGCACGCGCGCAGCAGACCTACGACATCGAGACGCGGCGCTACCAGAAAGGCATTTCCGGCTACCTGGACGTGCTGCTGGCCGAAACCCGGCTGCTTGAAGACCGCCGGTCGGTCGCTCGCGCCGATACCTCACTTGCCGTCGAGCACGTCCGGCTGATCGCCGCGCTCGGTGGCGCAACAAACCCCGGAGCCCAACAATGAATCGCACCGACACCCCGCCGGCCGCTGCGCCGGCCGCCGCGGGCGCGGCGTCGCCCCCGCCCGCCGAACAGGCGCTGCGCACCACGCGGCGCCGCTATTTCCGCTGGTTCTTCATCGCGCTCGCCCTGGCCGCGCTGGCCGGCGGCTACTGGTGGGTCACGTCGCGCGGCACCGAGACGACCGACGACGCCTACGTGACGGGCGATGTCGTGCAGGTATCGCCGCAGGTGGCGGGCACGGTCGACACGATCATGGTGCAGAACGCCGAATGGGTCCGTGCCGGCGATCCGCTGTTCCGCGTCGATCCGACCGATGCGAAGCTCGCGCTCGACGACGCCGTTGCACAGCTCGCCCATGCGGTGCGCGAGTACCGCACCGCGCATGCCGACACGGCGCGCGAGGCGGCCCAGATCCTCCAGCGCAAGGCCGAGCTGTCGAAGGCCTCCGACGACCTGCAGCGACGGCTCGGCCTCGCGCAGGACGGCGGCGTATCGCGCGAGGACATCCGCCACGCGCGCGACGCGATGACCAGCGCGTCCGCCGCGCTGGACGCGCAGCAGGCCGCGTACGACGCATCGCGTGCGCGCGTCGACGGCACGTCGATCGACTCGAACCCGCTGGTGCGCGCCGCGGCCGCGCGGGTGCGCAGTGCGGCGCTCGCACTGCGCCGCACCGAAATCCGCGCGCCGCTGGCGGGGCTCGTGACACGCCGTGTCGTGCAGGTCGGGCAGCACGTCACGCCCGGCGCGCCGGCCATGGCGCTCGTGCCGCTCGACCATGTGTGGGTCGAGGCCAACTTCAAGGAATCGCAGCTGCGCGGCATGCACGCCGGGCAGGCCGTCGAGCTTCGCTCGGACCTGTATGGCTCCGACGTCGTGTTCCACGGCCGCATCGAAGGCGTCGAGGCGGGCACGGGTTCGGCATTCGCGTCGGTGCCCGCGCAGAATGCGACCGGCAACTGGATCAAGGTCGTGCAGCGCGTACCCGTGCGGGTCGCGCTCGATCCCGGCGAATTGCGCGCGCACCCGCTGCGCATCGGCCTGTCGATGAACGCATCGGTCGTGCTCGGCGACAACGCGCCCGGCACCGCATCGGCCTCCGTGCGCCCCGCGCCGGCCGCCGCCCGGCGCCCGATCGACGCGACGTCGATCTTCGATGACGATGCATCGTCCGGCGACGCCCTCGTCAACGACACGATCCGCGCGAACGACGGCGCCGCCGTGCGCCGCGCGCCGGGAGCCTGAGCATGGCGCCCGTCGCTCGGGGTGCGGCGCCGAAACTGCCGCTGGAGCCGCTGCAGGGCCCGGCTCTCGTGCTCGTCGCGATCGCGATCAGCGTCGCCAACTTCATGCAGACGCTCGACCTGACGATCGCCAACGTCGCGGTACCGACCATCGCCGGCGATCTCGGCGTCGCGCCCGACATGGGCACCTGGATGCTGACGTCGTTCGCGACGCCGCTCGCGATCACGCTGCCGCTGACCGGCTGGCTCGCGCAGCGCTTCGGCCAGGTGCGGCTGTTCCGGGTCTCGGTCGTGCTGTTCGTCCTGACCTCGATCCTGTGCGGCCTCGCACCGAATTTCGAATCGCTGCTGCTGTTCCGCGCGCTGCAGGGCGCGGCCTCCGGGCCGATCACCGCGCTCTCGCAGGCGCTGCTGCTGGCCGTGTTTCCGGCCGCGCGCCGCAACGTCGCGCTGTCGGTCTGGCAGACCACCACGTTCGTCGCGCCCGTGCTCGGCCCGATCGCCGGCGGCTGGATCACCGACAACCTCTCGTGGCCCTACATCTTCTACGTCAACGTGCCGACGGGGGCGCTGGTCCTGCTCGTGCTGACCCGCTTCCTCGGCCGGCGCGACAACCCGACCCGCCACCTTCCCGTCGATTTCGTCGGCCTGCTGCTGCTCGCCGCCGCATTCGGCTCGCTGCAGCTGATGCTCGACCGCGGCCAGAACCTCGACTGGTTCGCGGCGGTCGAGATCCGCGCGCTCGCCGTGCTCTGCGTCGTGTCGTTCGTCGCGCTGGTCCTCTGGGAGCTGACCGACGCGCATCCGATCGTCGACCTGCGGCTGTTCGCGGATCGCGGCTTCACGGCGGGAACGATCGCGGTGACGGTCGGCTTCGGCGTCTATTACGGCGCGCTCGTGCTGGTGCCGCTCTGGTTGCAGACCGAGCAGGGCTACACGGCAACCTGGGCCGGCATCGCCACCGCGCCGCTCGGCATCGCGGGTATCGTGATCGCGCCGTTGATCGGGCGCATCCAGGGGCGCACCGACCCGCGCCACCTCGCGACCGTGGCGCTGGTCGGCTGGGGCGCGGCGTCGTTCTGGCGCATGGGCTTCAATACCGACGTGACGCTCGGCGACATCGCGGCCAACTCGCTGCTGATGGGCGCGGCCACCGCGTTTTTCATCACCCCGCTCGTGTCGCTGTCGATCGCCGGGTTGCCTCGCGAAAGGCTGCCGGCGGCGTCGGGCGTGCAGAATGCGCTGCGCCGGATCGGCACCAGCGTCGCCACCTCCGTCGCGCCGACCTATTTCGAGCGGCGCTCGCGCGTTCACAACACATACCTCGTCGATCGCATCACGCCGTTCGATCCGGCCGCCGGCGACTGGCTCGCCCGGCTCGAACATGCGGGCATGTCGCCGGCCGGCGCGCTCGCGTCGGTCAGCCGCTCGATCGACGTGCAAGCCCACATGCTCGCGCTCAACGATTTCTCGTTCGGTTGCCTGCTGCTGTTCGGCGCGACCCTGCTGACCGTCTGGTCCATCCGCTACCGGCGTCCGTGACGCCGATCAACCGGCCCCTTCCGATGAACGCCCCCGACCTCGACAACGTCGTCGCACCCGACATCGCCCCGGCCCGCACGGTCCGGCTCATCTGTTTCGGCGTCTTTCTCGGCGCGCTGACCTTCGGCCTCCTGCTGCCCGTCGTGCCGCTGTACGTGCACGACACGCTCGGCTTCGGCACGCTCGTCGTCGGCACGGCGGTCGGCGCGCAATTCCTCGCCACCGTGCTCACGCGGAGCATCGCGGGCCGCCGCGCCGATCATCGTGGCGCGAAGCGCACGATGTGCGCGGGGCTCGTGTCGTGCGTCGTCGCGGGCGGCGTCTACGTCGCGAGCGCCACGGCGCCGGCCGGCCCGGGCGCACGTCTCGCGCTGCTGGTTGCCGCGCGGCTGCTGTCCGGGCTCGGCGAAAGCCAGCTCGTCACCGGGGCGCTCGCGTGGGGCATCGGCACGCTCGGCGCGACCCGCTCGGGCCACGTGCTCTCGTGGACGGGCATGGCCCTCTACGGCGCGATCGCGCTCGGCGCGCCATGCGGGATGGCGCTCGCGCGCGCCGGCGGGCTGGCGGCCGTGGCCGGCGCCACGATCGTCCTGCCCTGCATCGCACTCGCGCTCGTTGCTTCGCTGCCTGCCGTCGCGCCGCAGCCCGGCCTGCGGGTGCCGCTGTCCCGCGTGCTGCGAATCATCGCGCGGCCCGGATGCAGCCTCGCGCTGCAGGGCGTCGGTTTCGCGGCGATCGGCGCGTTCGTGACGCTGCTGTTCCAGGCGCGCGGATGGGAAGGCGCGGGCCTCGCGCTCAGTTGCTTCGGCGGCGCCTTCGTCCTCGTCCGCGTCCTGTTCGGCCATCTGCCCGACCGGTTCGGCGGCTATCCGGTCGCGCTCGCCGCGCTCGCGGTCGAGGCGATCGGCCAGCTTCTCCTGTGGGCGGCGCCGGTTTCCGGCGTCGCGCTCGTCGGCGCGACCGTGTCCGGCCTCGGCTGTTCGCTGGTCTTTCCCGCGCTCGGTGTCGCCACCCTCCGGCACGTGCCGGCGCAGGCACGCGGCACCGCCCTCGGCGGCTTCACGGCGTTCCAGGATGTCGCCTATGCGTGCACCGGCCCGCTCGCGGGCTGGGTCGTCGCGCGTACCGACTACCCGTCCGCCTTCGCCGTCGGCGCGTGTGCCGCATTCGCCGGCGTCCTGCTGACAGCGTGGCTGATGCACGCCGACCGGTCGCCCCCGTGAGCCCCGGCGGACGGCGGGCGCATGCCCTGCCGTCCGCCGCACGTATCCGACACCCTCGCGGCGCCCGCGCGGCGCCATCCTGCAGTCCTTCACGCTTCTACAAGGAGTACCGATCATGGAATACCGAACCCTCGGCGGAACCGGCTTCAAGGTCCCCGTTCTGAGTCTCGGCACCGCGACGTTCGGCGGCGGCAACGCATTCTTCAGGGAATGGGGCAGCACGGACGCCGCCGGCGCGCGCGAGCTTGTCGACATCGCGCTCGACGCCGGCATCTCGATGTTCGACAGCGCGGACGTCTATTCCGACGGACTCGCCGAAGAGCTGCTCGGCCAGGCGATCGCCGGCCGGCGCGATCGCGTGATCGTGTCGACGAAGGGCACGTTCCGGCTCGGCGAAGGCCCGAATGACGTCGGGTCGTCGCGCCATCATCTCGCCAATGCCGTTCACGGCAGCCTCAAGCGGCTCGGCACCGACTACATCGACGTGTACCAGTTGCATGGATTCGATGCCCAGACACGCGTCGAGGAAACCCTGCGCACGCTCGACGATTTCGTGCGCGCCGGCAAGATCCGCGTGATCGGCTGCTCGAACTTCTCCGGCTGGCACCTGATGAAGTCGCTCGCGGCCGCCGATCGCGACGGGCTCACGCGGCATGCCGTGCACCAGGTCTACTATTCGCTGATCGGCCGCGACTATGAAACGGAGCTGATGCCGCTCGCGCTCGACCAGCAGGTGTCCGCGATCGTCTGGAGCCCGCTCGGGTGGGGGCGGCTGACCGGCCTGATCGGACGGGGCCGACCGTTGCCGGAGACGAGCCGGCTGCACAAGACCGCCAACGAGGGGCCGCCCGTCACGGATGCCCTGCTGCACCACGTCGTCGATGCGCTCGACGAGATCGCCGCCGAAACCGGCAAGTCGGTCGCGCAGGTCGCACTCAACTGGTTGCTGCGGCGGCCCACCGTCGCGAACGTGATCATCGGCGCCCGAAACGCCACGCAACTGCGCGAGAACGCGCAGGCGGCCAGCTGGGCCTTGACACCCGACCAGGTGAAGCGGCTCGATGCCGCCAGTACGACGCAACTGCCCTACCCGTACTGGCACCAGCGCGGCTTCGAGCGCAACCCGGCACCGGTCTAATACGGTGCCTGCGCGTGCGGCATCGGCGGCGACCGATGCGACGGTACCGCACGCGTCGCCGCGGCCTGCATGCGCGCGGCGAGCGGCGACGCGCCGACCAGCCAGTCCAGCTCGACGGGTAACGGCGGCAGCGCGGGCGACGCGTGCGCGGTCAGCGCATCGTAGCCGAACACCCAGTCCGGCTCGGTCGGGCCGTGCATGAAGGTATTCGCGGCGGACACGCGATGCACTTCGCCGAGTCTCGCGACCCGGCACTGCGCATAGGTCGAGAACGCACTCGCCGCGTTCGACGAGCCGATGAGCGCACGCAGCAGGATCGTCGCGTCCTCGAGCGCCATGGCCGCGCCCTGCGACATGAACGGGCGCATCGGATGACAGGCGTCGCCGATCAGCACGACGCGCTCGTTGCCGAACTCGAACTGCGGCGAACGTTCGAACAACGCCCACTTCATGACCGACTCGCGTGGCGCGCGTGCCAGCATGTGACGCACGGCCGGATGAAAATCCGCGAAGATCGCCTGCATCTCGTCGACGTCGCCCGGCATCGACGAAGCCTGCGTGGGCCACTCGGCCTGCGGTGTCATCGCGGCGAAATAGAATTCGCGGCGCGCGCGATCGAGCCAGTACGACAGCACGAATTTCCGGTCGCCCCACCACTTGGTCAGATCCTCGACCGCGAGTTCGCCCAGCAGCGCGCGCGGATACGCCCCGCGAAACGCGACCTGCCCGGAGAATTCCGGCGCCTCGAAACCGCGCAGCGCCTCGCGCACGCGCGAGCGCAGGCCGTCTGCCCCGATCACCAGATCGGCCGTTTCGCTCGAACCGTCCTCGAACGTCAGCCTGATCGCGTCGCCCGCCGGGTCGAGGCCGGCGAGACGCTTGCCCCACGCGATCGTCCCGGGCGCCACCGCCCCCAACAGCGCGGCATGCAGGTCGCCGCGCTTGAGCGTCACGAACGTCGCGCCGAAGCGGCCGATCGCGTGTTCGCCGAGCGGCAGCCGATACAGCAGCTCACCGTCGGCCGCCTGGCGGTTGGCGAACGCATCGGGTTCCTGGCCCGCCCACAGGGCCTGGCGATGCACGCCGAGCAGCCGCATCACCCGCATCAGGTTCGGGCTCAGGTGAATGCCGGCGCCCACCCGGGCAAACGCCGGCGCCTGCTCGAACAGGCGCACGTCATGGCCGATCCGTTGCAGCATCGCGCCGAGCGCGCACCCGCCGATACCCGCGCCCACGATCGCGATGCGCGCCGCCGAAGTCGTCCCGGTCATCCCTGCTCTCCCACGGTTGCCGCCGGTGCCGCGCCCTGTACGATGATGCCGATCGTGCGTGCGGTGCGTTCGCGAATATCCCGCGCACGCCGATAGCCGTCGGACTCGTACCACGCCTTTGCGCGGTCGATCGAATCGAATTCGAGCACCACGACGCGCCGAGGCGACCACGCGCCTTCGAGCGTTGCCGCCTCGCCGCCGCGCACCAGGAAACGCCCGCCGAATTCAGCGACGGTCGGCGCGCCGATCTCGCGGTACTCCTCATAACCGCGTGCGTCGTGAACATCGATGTCAAACACGATATATGCCGTCATGTCTTCCCCCCACTTGGTCTCGCGGGCCGCGGCCGAGCGCGGCCCCGGTGTCACAGGCTCCCGAGCGCGATGCTGTGCGTGTCGGCCGCATCGAGCCGCAGCTGCCTCGCGCGCTGATATTCGTCGGAGCCGTGCCAGCGGCGCGCCGCGTCGAGATCGTCGAACTCCAGCACGACCAGGCGCCGCGGCGTCCATTCGCCTTCAAGCACGACCACGTCGTCGCTGCGTGCGAGCACGCGGCCGCCGTGCGCGGCGATCGTCGGCACACCGAGCTTCCGGTATTCGGCAAATCGCACTTCGTCGTATACGTCGACATCCACCACCACATAGGCACTCATGTCCGCTCTCCCGTTGATGCATCCGCTTCGTCATGCGCGACTTCGGTATCGAATCGCACGAACACCCGGCCCGCCTCGATCTTCACCGGGAACGTCTTCACGCAAGCCGTGACCGGCGCGCACAGCGCGGCACCGGTACGCACGCTGAAGCGCCCCTGATGCAGCGGGCACTCGATTTCGTCGTCGAGCAGAAAACCGTCGCTCAGGCGCGCCTCGCCGTGCGTGCACTGGTTGTCGGTCGCGAAGATCTCGTCGTCGACCGCGAACAGCGCAATGTCGCGCCCGCCGACGATCACGCCCGTCAGCCCCTCCTCGCGTACCGCGGCCGTATCGACCGCATAGGTCCATTCCGTCGTCACGCTGCCTCCTCAGATCGGATAGATGATCGAATTCGGCACCATCTCGCTGTCGTACACGCAGATGCGCGACTCGAAACGCAGCCCGTGCGGCGTGCGGCGTATCCGGTCGAGATAACGACCGGTGTTGTACACGTCGCTCATCTGCTCGCTCTTGGTACGCAGCACCGCGTAGTTCGTCTCGGCCTCGATGACCGATTCGTCGAGATACGTGATGAGCGGCGTGCCGATCAGGTGGCGCTGGTAATACGGGTCGTAGAACAGCGTCTCCTTGATGCCGTACACGCGATCCTTCAGCATCCCCTTGCTCTCGAACGCGAGCAGCGCAAGCGGAAAGTCGCGTTCATGGTTCTCGCGCGGCAACAGCTGATACGTGCAGTCCTCCTCGAAGAATTCCGGCCACGCGTCCCAGTCGCCGCGATCCAGTGCGGACGCGTAGCGCGCGTTCAGGTCCACGAGCCCGTAGAAATCGGCGAAGGTCGCCGCAACCGTTCCGGTGCCGCGCGTCGCGGGCCGTGCGTCGGCCAATGCGGATGAAATCGTCATTCATGCCTCCATCACGTGGCGCCAGTACTGGTACATCCCGCGCACGAGCGTTTCGCTGACCATGTGGTCGGTGCGCTCGTCGACGTCACGGCCGCCGAGCTCGTTGTATACGTTGCCGTGCTGGATCTGCTCGAAGCTCTGCTGCACGCACTCGATCACTTCGCCGTCGTCCGCCGAAACGAAGCCGGCCGGCCCGAACAGGTTGGCCTGACGCAGCCGCCGGCGCGTCATGTCCTCGTCGTCCGTCTCGAATCCGAAGTGCGTCCAGACGTAATCGAACACGCCGGGGCTGACCGGGCGGATGCGCCGGGTCGACAGCGCATTCACCTGCTGCTGGATGATCACGCTCGGCATCAACGTCAGCATCACGACGGTGGGCTCGCCCCACCACGGCTCGTGCACGACGTCGAGGAAACGGTCGTCGTTCAGCGTCATGCGCTCCTTGAAGCTCGTCACGTTGTGCGTGACCTCGCCGCCGCCCCCGCCGCTGCGGATCGAGATCATCGCGCCGTGACGGTGATGCGCGTCGGTGACCAGCTGGGCCGGATTGTCCGCGCGCCACAGCCCGAAGTTGACGAACCAGGTGTGCAGGAGCCCCGCGTGATAGGGGTCCTTGATGTTCTCCACCATCAGCTTCCAGTTGCTCGGCACGCGCTGGCGCGTATAACCGAGCACGGTCAGCTTCGGCCCGTGGAACAGGCGGTCGTAATAGCGCAGGATGTCGGGACCGAGGAAATCCTCGAACGACTCGACGTCCTGGTCGAACGACGCGAACACCGCGCCGCCGCGCGTCGACACGCGCAGCCGCCGCAACGCGTGATTCTTCGGATCGAAATCCGGCGGCATGCCGCCGTTGATCTTGCCGCTCTGCCGTACGCCGCGCCGGAACGGCACGCCGACAAGGTTGCCCTTCAGGTCGTAGTTCCACTGGTGATACGGGCAGTGGAAATCCTTCGCATTCCCCACGCGTTCACGACAGAACTGCATGCCGCGATGTGCGCAGGCGTTCTCGAACACGACCACCTCGCCGTCCTCGGTGCGCGTCATCACGACCGAACGCTCGCCGACTTCGGTGCGCTGGAAATCGCCGGGAGACGGTACTTCCGCCTCGAGGCCGATGTAACACCAGTGTTTCGAATAGAACAAACGCTCCAGTTCGCGCTGGTAAAGCGCATCGCTCGTATAGGCTTCGAACGGTGTCCGGCTTGCGCCGTCCCCCTTCCAGTCGAGCGCGTGTGCGATATCGATGGGTGAGTTCAAGAAAGCTCCTTTCAGTAAGAAATGGCTTGTACGGTGCCGGCCGGAACACCCGGTACCAGAAAGCCGACTCGGGACCGCCGCCGCGACGCGACCGCGGCGGCGAACAGCTCGATCAGTGCAACCGTGTCCTCCCAGCCGAGACAGGCGTCCGTCACGCTCTGCCCGTAGGTCAGTGCCCGGCCGGGCACGATGTCCTGCCGCCCCTCGACGAGAAACGACTCGACCATCACGCCGGCAATCGCGCGCTGCCCGTCGCGCAACTGCCCGGCCACGTTCTCGCATACGGCGATTTGGGCACGCGTCTGCTTTCCGCTGTTGCCGTGACTCGCATCGATCACGACGTGCGGCGGCAACTGCGCATCGCGCAGCGCCGCACAGGCGGCCGTCACGCTGACGTCGTCGTAGTTCGGCACGCGCCCGCCGCGCAGCACGATGTGCGTATTCGGATTGCCCTGCGTGGACGCGACCTCGAGGCCGCCTTCGTCACGCGGACGGAGATAGTGATGCGCTGCCCGCGACGTGCGAACCGCGTCGATCGCGATCTTCACGTTGCCGTCGGTGCCGTTCTTGAAGCCGATCGGCGCATCGAGGCCGGATGCGATCTGCCGGTGAATCTGCGACTCGGTCGTGCGTGCGCCGATCGCACCCCAGGACACCAGATCGTCGAGGTAGGGCGCCGTGAGCGGATCGAGAAACTCGGTCGCGACCGGCATGCCGAGTGCGTTGACGTCGAGCAGCAGGCGACGCGCGAGACGCAGCCCGTCGTCGACGCGATAGCTTCCGTCGAGCCGCGGGTCGTTGATCAACCCCTTCCAGCCGACCGTGGTGCGCGGCTTTTCGAAGTACGTGCGCATCACGACCTCGAGCGTATCGGCGTAACGCGCCCGCAGCGGCGCGAGCCGTCGCGCGAATTCGAGCGCGGCGTCCGTGTCGTGAATCGAGCACGGCCCGACGATCAACGCGAGGCGATCGTCCCTGCCCGCGAGGATTCGGGCGAGTGCGCGCTGGGCGCCACGTACCACGCGAGTGGTCGCGGCGTCGGCATGCAACTCGCCGCGCAGTTGCATTGCCCCTGTGACCGCCGCCGTCCCTTTCAGATGAGGCTGTTCCACTTGACTCTCCGATTTCGATTCGACAATACGAAACTCACGGGGGTCAATTAAAGCTTTATCAAATTCGATTCGATACTGTCATTTATCTCAGTCGCCAATCGAATTCCTCAATCTGCCATTTTTTACAGTATCTAAAACCATCCGATTCAATTTATTTTCATCGCGAGGACATGCGCCATTGCACCTCGCACTCTCACATGGAGATACACATGACGAAAAATCATTATGAAACTGAAATTACAGTTAAATACCGGGAGACGGACGGACTCGGGCATGTCAGCAGCCCGGTTTATTACGATTACCTTCAACACGCATATCTGACGTTCATGCACGACCTGCTGGAGCTGCCGTACTCGGAGAAGTTGCCGCACATCATGGTCAAGACGTCGTGCGAGTACCTGAAGCCCGCGCAGTACGGGGATACGATCACGGTGCGCAGCAGCATTACCCGTTTCGGCTCGAAGAGCTTCGAACTCGAGCACCTGATGATGCGGGACAACGGCGCGGCCGGCGACGACGCGATCGTTGCCCGCGCGCAGTCGACGCACGTGATGTTCGACTATGCGAGCAATGCGACGATGCCGGTTCCCGAAGAGTTCAAGGCGCGCGTGCTGGCGTTCCAGGGCGCGATCTGACAAACGGCTTCCCGGGGCGGGCGCCCCGGGTCCTTTCTAAACGAATACGATCAGGCCCATCAGCACGGCTTTCACGACCGCGTTTGTCTTGTTCGAAGCGTCCAGCTTGGCAATGGAACGTGAAATGTGGAAATTGATCGTACGTTCGGTCAATCCGAGAATCATGCCTATCTCATAGGCAGTCTTCCCTTCGGCTGCCCATTTCAATACTTCACACTCTCTCGTGCTCAACGCGACCGCAGTGGGGGGTGTCATGTTCAATGCCAACCGAGTCATTCTAATCTCCAGAACAATTAACCATGCTGGCCGACTCGGCGCACGCCCATCCTGCGAAGCGTGAATCATCCTGTTCAGCCCTCGAAAGCGCAAACGACAGTGCTTGGCGCCAAAGCGCCAGCCTGTTTCTTTATTTATTAAGTCAGTAATGCACGCGAATCGGCCATGTGCCGCTCGCGTACCTCGGGATCATTATCGGCAACGATCAGGCAACAATCACGAATCAAGGTGCATTGAGCGAAACAATGCAATACGGATTAATTACGCCGGACGCAGCAATCGGACAAGGTTGAGCATACCGAGTTGCAATCGCGCGCGGAAGATGCGTCAGGCTCAATGTATTCATGCAGTTGACGCGCGCGAACGTGACGTGTGCACCGTCATGGTTCAGGTGCGCCGACATCGTACAACGACGACGCCTGGGTCGCGCAGACACGTCGCAGGCAACTGCGCAGCCAGCGATGCGCGGGGTCGTTATCGAAGCGCGGATGCCATATCTGCGAAACCGTCAACGTGGCAGTCAGCACGGGCAACGGGAAGCTGAACATTCCCCCCCGCGATTTCGCGGTCTGCCGCTCCGGAACATTGGCGATCAAATCCGAGTCGCGCGCCAGGGACAATGCGGCGGGAAAACCGGACACGATCGCCGCGACGGTTCGCTGCAGCCCCAGCGTATCAAGCACGTTGTCGATGGGACCGCTGAGCTGCCCCCGCCGCGACACGCTGATATGGCCGAACGATGCATATCGCTGCGGCGTGACCTCCTCCCGCGCAAGCGGGTGACCGGCTCGAACGACGCCGATGAAGCGGTCGCGGAACAGCGCCTGCACACGCAATTCGGGGCCCGTATGGCCCACCACGCCGATTTCGAGATCGACGGCCCCCATGCGCAACGCCTCGACACTCTTGTCCGGCTTCGGCGCGAAGCGCAGCCGAACGTTCGGCGCGGTTTCCATCACCAGCGCGAGCAGTTCGGCCGCGAACGTATCGACGAACCCTTCGTTGGCGCGGATCGTAAACGTGCGCTCGAGGCCGCCGAGGTCCGCGTTCTTGCACGGACAAAGGACGGCCTGCGCGCCTTCCACGAGCGCGCGAACCTGGACCCGCAGTTCAAGCGCATGAGGCGTCGGCACCAGATCGCGTCCGGCCCTGACGAGCAGCGGATCACCCGTCGTGGCCCTCAGGCGGGCCAGGGACCGGCTCAATGCCGACGGGCTGAGGCCGAGCGTCTCCGCGGCCCGCGCGACGCTGTTCTCGGACAGCAAGGCATCCAGAACAATCAAGAGATTGAGGTCAGGTGCATTCATCTTGTTCAACTCGTGCCGATCGGGACCCGGCCTGGATTGACGATTAACGGGAACCGCGAATTCGACGTGATATCCGCGCAGCGCACGATGACGGACAACCGCGCCGGTCAATCGCCGGCACGGCGTTCCATCCGGCATCGTGCGCCTGAATACGTGAAGCGAGACGGCCCGTTTGCGCGATGTCATTCTGTTTCCGGATTGTGCACCGCACGCGATTCGATCTCAACCGCCATTCGACGTCGCCCCCTGTCCATATCGGCCGCAGACACCGGGTGACGGCAAGGCAAGCAGGAACCTGTCGTCACGGGTCGACGCGACGCGCCTGCGTTCGGCCGATGCGGTGCCCTGCTGGCGGCCGGGAATCGGCCGGCCACGCAAATCGAACGGCATCCCGAACGCGATCTCGCGGTATTCCGGCTACCTGCATCGGCCGCGCTTCGCGGACGCGCGTCGCTACGCTACTTCGGCTTGTCGCCCATCGGATTCCGCAACCGGGCCCGCTGTCGACGCGCGCACGAGTTGCACACGACGACGTCGCGATTCATCAGCGCCACGAGGGTTGGGTCACGCGCGTATCGCAATCGCCGCGCCCCCTGCGCGATCTGTCGATGCTCGTGCGTGTACTCGAGGCGGCCGAGCGCGGGAACGGACCGCGCACGTGGCGTTACCGGTCATGAGAGGAACCCCGGTTCGCCCGCGTCGAATGCCCGGGTTCGGCACCCGCCGGCGCGGAAGCGGCAGAAGCAGCCAGCGGCGCGTTCATGTACGCCGGGACAGCCTTCTTTCCCTGTCGGACGCCCGGCGGCGGCGCCGTCGGGCGCTGCTCCATGTCGGCCAGCATCTGGCCGCACGGCAATGAGCGACTGCGGCCCGGCTGCAGCAACGCGAGCAGACTGGCGAGCGGATTCAGCAAGCCCAGCCCGATCGCGGCACCGCCACGCGCGATCAGTGCGCCCGCCTTCACCCCGACGCGCGGTTGCTTGAAGGACCCGGTGACGTACAGCGGCGAGCGTAGCGATATCACCCGGAATCCCTTGGTGTGGGGATGGATCGTCAGGTTCATGGTCTCGTCCCGCAGGTTCACGTTGCCATCCATGCCGATCACCGCATCCTCGGTGTCGAGCGCGAATACGCGCGAGTCGAGCACGCCGTTGGTGACCACGAAGTCGGCCACACCGCAGTTGATCTTGACGTCGCGCGTGCCGAACAATTTCTCGTACACCACGTTTGCAACGTTCAGCCCTGCGGCTTCCATCAGCAAGAGACTCACCGTGCCGTCGGTCACCAATGTCTTCACTTCCCCGTTGGAAGTCGCGGCGAGTGCCGCCGGCGAATTGCCGGTGGCCGACAGCGCGGCATCGCCGTTGACCTCGCCGAGCGCCGTTTGCATCACCGGAAATGTCGGGAACAGTTGCTTGAGTTTCAGATGTCGCGCCTGCAGCGAGAATCGCCCCTTGAGCGGCATGCCGCTGCCGTCCAGGTGGATATTCGAAGCAAGCGTGCCCCCCGCGACGCCGAAGTTCAGCGGGTTGAGCGTCAGCACGCCGTCATGCAACACGACGTGGGTCGACAGGTCGGTGATCGGCAAGCTCGCGGTCTTGACGATGCGCCGCCCGGTCAATCGAACGTCGGCGTCGATCTTCTTCCAGCGGTCCGTGCGGAATGCCTCGACCGGCAATGCCTTGTTCGCGGGCTGCGCGACGGCGGCGCCCCGCCGCGCCTTGCTGGCATTCGTGTCGGCGCCGATGAGCGGAGCAAGGTCGGAAAACTGCAGCAGCCTCGACACCAGCGTACCGGACAAGAGCGGCCTCGGTTCGCGCGAAACGTACACCAACGAGCCGTTGATGTCGCTGCCGCCGACGCGTCCCGTGAAGTCCTCGTACTTGAAGACGTTGCCGGACGCCCGGAATTGGCCGACCAGTCGGCCGTCGGTCGCATACGGAGCGGTTTCGGGAAGGGTGATGCCCGTGACGTCATACAGCTTGGCCATGCTGGTGCCCGCGAGCCACAGTCGAAGATCGACCGCTGCCAGGTGAGCCGGATCGGTCAGCGTGCCGACGAGCGCCAGGTGCGTATCGCCAAAGCGCAAATCGGCTTGAACCGGAAACGGGTGTTGCGCGCCCTGCACCTCCAGCACATTGCCGATCTTGCCCGTGCCGGCGACCGCGCCCTTCTTGTAGGTCCCCTTGACGGTCCAGCCGATCGCGTACGTGCCGACGCCGGCAGATGCCGCGGGTGCTGCGGATGCTGCGCCCGTCGATGCGCTCGTTGTCGCCGAAGCCATTGCGCCCGACGCGGCCACTGCGGGCGCGCTCGATGCCATCGACGGGCCTGATGCAGCCGGGGCTATTGTGGTGCGAGATGTCGTCGCCGCGGCATGTGAAGCAGCGGCCAGCGCTTGCGACGCCGCGGCCGATGCGCGGGACGCCGCCTCGGCACCCGACGCAGGCACCGCCGGTTGCGCCGGGCCGGCGCGCGCCTGGGCCGCGAGCTTTTTCTGACCTGCCGGCCCGACGGTCCGCGCCGATTCGTGTTGCGCCAACGCCTCCTGCTGTTTCACCACCGCGCCGAACGGGATCGGCTGGCCAAGCGTGTCGACCACGGCGCTCAGATCGAATTGCTTTTGCTGATCGTAGTAGCCGAGACGACCCTGGGCAAACGCGATCTGATGCAGGTCGAGCGTCCATCGGCCCGGCTGCGCGGGGCTCTTGAGCTTGAGCGTCCAGTTGACTCGCCCGTCCCTGATGCGCTCGAGGTCGACGGACGGATTGACCAGGTCGATTGCCGGAATCACGATGCGGCGTGCCATCAGCGGCAGCGCCTCGACTTCGAAGCTGATCATGTCCAGCGCGACGAAATACTTCGTGCGCGCCCAATCGGGATTGGCGATCGTGACATCGCGTGCACTGAATCGCGGCCACGGCACCCATGCGCGCCAGCCTTGCTCGCTCACCGGCCGACGCCAATCGATACGCAAATCGCCGTTGATCGCGAACTGACGTCCGATCGCGTCCGACACCTTGTCATCGATCCACGGCCGGGCTCGATTCCAGTCGAACGTGACGATGAAGATGACCAGCGCGGCAAGCGCCAGGGTGACGATGACGGCAAGCCACGCGGCCACCTTGCCGACGGTGTGGCCAATGTGCATTGCTCCCTCCCCGAGTTTGCTGCACCGTATCCAGCAATTCGTGTTCCTGAATACGGGGGCTGCCCGCGAGGTAGCGTGCGTGCCTTCGAGATGGGGTTCGTACGACTTTTCAGGCATCGATCTTCGCAGTAATGTTCCGGATCGACTGCACTACCTGCCCTCGCAGCGTAACGCCGGCAAGCTCGTTGAGCGAGAGAAGCGGACGCCTGCTGCAGTGCTTCCTGCATCCGCGGGATGCGATCGGGAGGATCAATGGATCGTCGCCATTTCCTCAAGTCGTCGGCTTTTTTTACCATTGCGGCTGCCGCCGCTGCTGTCCCGTACGACGTTTCACCAGCGGGCCTGCCGGGCAGCACCGTGCGCAAAAAAACCAGTCAATTTCCGCAAGGTGTCGCAAGCGGCGATCCGCGCGATCGCTCCATCGTGTTCTGGACACGATGCGTGCCGGTACCGAGCGGCGACCAGCACGATGCAAGAAGTGCCGCGCGCGCGGTACCGCTACGGCTCGAAGTATCGACGCTGCCGGATTTCTCGACGCTCGTCGCCAGCGTACCGCTGAGGGCGCTGGCCATCTACGACTTCACCGTGCGCGCGAAGGTGACGGCACTCTCGCCGAAGACGACCTACCACTACAGGTTCGTCGCCGGCGGCGACGTCAGCATGACCGGTGTCGCGCGCACGGCACCGGAGGCCGGCGAGGCCAACGAACAGGTTCGCTTCGCGTGGCTCACCTGTCAGGACTGGAGCGTCAATCACTGGCAAGCGATGACGCTGATGGCCGCCGAACGCGATCTCGATTTCGTCGTGCACGTGGGTGACTATATCTATGAAACGGTCGGGACATCTCCCCCCGGCCAGGCCGAGCCGGCACATTCTCCGCTGCATCTGCCCGACGGCAAGCGGCTCGCGGACGGCCGCGCGTATGCCGATTCGCTCGACGACTACCGGACGCTCTATCGCACCTATCGTACCGATTCGCGCTTGCAGATACTGCACCAGCGCCTGCCGATGATCGCGATCTGGGACGACCACGAATTTTCCGACGATTGCTGGCAGGACCATCAGGTCTACACCAACGAGGAGCGACAGGAAACCCGGCGGCGCCGCAACGCCAGTCGCGCGTGGGCAGAGTACATGCCGGTGGATTGGGGCGACGTGCGCTTCGAGCCGGACGATCCGTCGTACACGAACATTCGCATCTACCGCGATTTTCGTTTCGGCATGCTGATGCATCTGGTGATGACGGACGAGCGGCTGTATCGCGACGACCATGTCGTGAGCGAAGCGGCGATCGCGCGCGCGCACGGGCACGACCCGGTGCACGGTGACGATGCAGCCGGCTCGCGCTACTTCGTCAAGCAGGATGGACTGCAACGCGACGAGGCGCGTCTTGCCCGGCAGTTGGGCCGCCCGCCGTCGCTGCTCGGTCCGGAACAGACGCAATGGTGGAAAGCCGCGATGAAGGACTCGCCGGCAACCTGGAAGGTATGGGGCAACGAGGTGATGTTGAACCGTCTGTGGTTCGTGATGCCGGGTGCACCCAAGACACCGGGAGCCCGCCTCGTGGTCGATTGCGACGCATGGGACGGTTATCCCGCGCACAAGCACGAACTGCTCGCCTACTTGAGGGAGCACGGGATCCATAACGTCGTCGCGATCACCGGAGACCTGCATGCATTTCAGTGCGGCGTCGTGCGGGACGATCCCGATCCCGCCACGGGGGTGCCGGTCATCGTCGATTTCGTCTGCGCCGGCATCAGCAGCATGTCGTTCTATTCCTACCTGAAGGCGGCATGGAACGGCACACCGCTCGCGTCCATCGCGGCGACGCCTGCCAGGCTCGACCGCTTCCTGATGGCGAACAACCCCGATCTGTGCCACGCCGACCACGACGCGCAGGGTTATGCGTCGGCCACGGTCACGCCGGACTCCTTTTCCGTCACGTTCAACAAGATGAAGCCGTTGAACCCGGACGGCACCGCGCCCGCGGATGCATTGCTTGGCCGCACGCGATTGACCGTGCCCAGGGATTCAGTCGAGGTACGCGTCGAGCACTTGTAGGTTCCGACGCGCCGCCGTTTCCCGGCAGCATTGCGCGTCCCCGGAAACTCGAACAAGCGGCCCTGTGCGGTCGTCCACAGGGCCGTTCCGCGCGGCGCGTCAGTGGAAATGTCCGCCGAAAAGCCCGAGCAACCCTATGATGATCAGGTACAGCGCAACGATGTAATTCAGCAAGCGCGGTACCACCAGAATGAGAATCCCGGCGATCAGCGAAACCAATGGGCTCCAGTTCGTGAATTCGTGCATGGCGCGGCCTCCTGACAGTGGATCGCGAAATCGGATGTGCGTCGGTGCGACGTTGATCCACGTAGCGGAGCGATTTCCATGCCTGACTCGACGCGTGCCGCGTCGAGCCTTCGAATCGGCGAGCCTTCTCTTCCGGAGCCGCGCAGATCGCTCAATCGGCGGGGGGCAGCTTCGCGGACAGGTCCGGAAAGTGGAGTTCGCCTTCGTAGGTCTCGGCACCGGCTGCGAGTATCGCCTTTACACGCGCCTGTATCGCTTCGTTGGCCACGCACAGATCGGCCTCGTGCGCTTCCACCAGCAAGCCTTCGGAGAAGGAAACGTCGGACCCCATGTCCACGGACCGCTTCAGGTGTGCAATCGTGGAGGGCGGGAACGTCGCGATGCGGCGCGCCAGCTTGTCCACGAACGGGCCCAGTTCCCTGGCCGGCAATGCACGATTGATATAGCCGTAGTGGTCGGCCAGCTCCGCGGAGAAGTCTTCCCCGGCCAGCAGTACCTCGAGGGCGCGGGCGCGTCCCATCCGCCGCGGCAGGCGCTGCGTATTGCCCCCGCCGGGGACGAGCCCGCACACGACCTCCGGCTGACCGAACACGGCTTCGCCGATCGCGGCGAAACACATGTCCGCGGCCAGCGCGATTTCGCAGCCGCCGCCGCGGGCGATCCCTTCGACCTTCGCGATGACGGCCTTGGGCATGTTGCGCAAGCGCTCGCCAAGCATCTGTGTCAGGCGGAAGGTGCGCGTATTCGAAGTCGTTTTCGGCGCCGAGCCGACACGATGCAGGCCCGAGTGGGCGATGAAGAACTTCGGCACGGCGCTCTGCAGGACAACGACACGTACGCTCGCATCCTGTTCCAGCAGCCGGGTCAGCGAGTCGAACTCCTCCGAGAGAACCTCGTCGAGCAGATTCAGCGGCGGATAGTCCAGGGTAACCGTGGCGACGCCGCTATCGCGGGTCACCCGGATATGTTTGTAGTCGGCATAGCTTCCGCCTCCCCCCTGCGATGGCGCGGACGGTTGGGGAGCAGCGCCCCCTTCCGAAGACGCGAGCAACACACCGGGCGCGAGTGTGGCGGCACCGATTGACTGGACGAAGGTACGTCGAGAGATAGTCGACATGGCAGACTCCTGGGTTGGTTTCATCTCGCCTCGGCAGAGCCGCGCCCGGCTCGCAATCCGCGGCGGCATCAAGTAACGCAGTTGCAATCCCCTGGCGCGGCGGTCCCCATGTCACTGCGCATGGCAATGACTGCGCCGGCAATCCGGCGTCGTTGAGCGGCATTCGTCAGTTCGAAAAAGCAAGCTTCGCCGACGTCATGATCCGCGTCCCGTCGGGGCCTTTGCAAGAATCCTCCCTAACTGGGGGGGCGCCCCGATCGACCTCGCGCGGCAGCGCGGAGCGGGTCGATCCTGCACGCCCTCCCCGAACAGGGGGCTGCCTTCGCGCCGGGCCATGGGTACTTTTGGCGGCATGGCCCCTTCGACACATGATCCGGCGCGCGTCTCCCTTCCTGGGCATCCGCCCGACTCATGCCTGTTGAAGTGCGTACCGGCACGCTGTCGCTGCAGGGTCGGCAGACCCTCGCGGCCGCGCTCCGACGACACCACGGAATGATCCGCCCCATCCATGAACAAAAGCCAATCATCCGGCGACAAGCCGGCGCCTGAGTCAGGCCGGCGTGTTTTCCTCAAACGCGTCGCCATCGTTCCCGCTGCCGTCGCGATAAGCGGGTGCCATTCGGGCGACGACGCATCGCCGGCACCGACGGCGACGCAAAATGCCGGCAGCGGCGTTCGGCTCGACACCTATCGTCCGGTGTTCTTCACGCCCGAAGAATGGCACTTCGTGCTCGCGGCGGTGGATCGCCTGATCCCGCACGACGACGAGGGGCCCGGTGCGCTCGACCTGAACGTTCCCGTCTTCATCGACCGGCAACTGGAAACCGGTTACGGCTACGCGGCGCACTGGTACATGCAGGGTCCGTTTCGCGCCGCCTCCCCGCTGTTCGGCTATCAGTCGAGGCTCACGCCGCGCGAGTTGTATCGGGCCGGCATCCAGGCGACGAACGCACGCTGCATGCACGAGTTCGCCGGCAAGCGCTTTGCCGAACTCCCCGTCGCGGAACAAACCGGCGTGCTCGCACGCCTGGAGTCCGGCGCGATGGCATTCGACGCGATCTCCTCGGCGGATTTCTTCGCGTTTCTGCTGGAGAACACCCGCGAAGGCTATCTGTCGGACCCGATACACGGCGGCAACAAGGAGATGGGCAGCTGGAAAATGATCGGCTTTCCCGGGGCCAGGGCTGACTTCCTCGACTGGGTCGGGACCGGCAAGCGCTACCCGTACGGGCCCGTCAGCATCGAAGGTCAACAGGGTTGAGACGCATATGCCGCAAATCACGAAGCCGGAAGTGGATGCCGTCCTCGTCGGGATGGGTTGGACAGGTTCGATCATGGGAATGGAGCTGACGGAGGCCGGCCTGACCGTAGTCGGCCTGGAGCGCGGCGCAAACCGCGATACGAGCCCCGAGTTCGCGTACCCCGCCATCGCCGACGAGCTCGCTTACATTCAGCGGCGCAAGCTGATGCAGAATCTTGCGCACGAGACGGTCACGATCCGGCATGCGCCGAACGAAGACGCGTTGCCCTACCGGCAGCTCGGCGCATTCCTGCTGGGTACCGGGGTAGGCGGCTCGGGCGTGCACTGGAACGGCACGACCTGGCGTGCCAACGCCGCCGACCTCAAGATCCGCTCGCACTACGTGCAGCGATATGGCGCCGGGTTCATCCCCGGCGACATGACGATCCAGGACTGGCCTTACTCACTGGACGAACTCGAACCGTACTTCGAGCGCCTCGAGGCCGTGATGGGCACGTCGGGCAAGGCAGGCAATCTGCGCGGCCGGATCGTCGACGGCGGGAATCCCTTCGAGGCCATGCGCCGGCGCGACTATCCGTGCCCGCCGCTCGCCGACAATTATCCGGCGACGCTGTTCCGGAACGCGGCGCGCGAAGCCGGCTTTCATCCCTTTCCGATTCCCGCGTCCAATGCGTCGATCGCCTATCAGAACCCGTACGGGATGCAGCTCGGCCCGTGCAACTTCTGCGGCTATTGCGAAGGCTTCGGCTGCTACATGTATGCGAAGGCATCGCCGCAAGCCTGCATCCTGCCCGCCTTGCTGGCCAAACCCAATTTCGAGTTGCGCGACCGATCCCATGTGACGCGTGTGCAGCTCGATTCGGACGGCAAGCGCGCGACCGGCGTGACCTATCTCGATGCGCAGGGCCGGGAAGTGTTTCAGCCGGCGCGCATCGTCGTGCTGTGCGCGTTCCAGATGCACAACGTGCGCCTGCTGCTGCTGTCCGGGATCGGCACGCCGTACGATCCGGTGAAGGGAACGGGAACCGTCGGCAGGAACTTCGCCTATCAGAAGAACAGCGCGGTCTCGCTGTTCTTCGACAAGGACGTCCACATCGATCCGTTCATCGGCGCCGGCTCCGGCGGCCAGGCATTCGACGACTTCAATGCGGACCACTTCGATCATTCCGCCGCGGGGTTCGTCGGCGGTGCCTATATCAGCGCGATGGTCACCGGCGGCCGCCCGATCGGACAGACCCTGCTGCCGGAAGGCACGCCCAAATGGGGCTCGGCGTGGAAGAAGGCGCTCAAGGACAACTACCTGCATTCGTTTTCCATCGGTACGGCGGGGTCGGTCATGTCTTACCGCACGAACTACCTGGATCTCGATCCGACCTATCGCGACGCATACGGCCTTCCGCTGCTGCGCATGACGTTCGACTGGCACGACAACGAGATGCGCATGACGCGCTTCGTCACCGGCAAGGCCGAGCAGGTCGCGCGCGCGATGAAGCCGAAATCGATGTCGGTCCACGCCGGGAAGATCGGCGATCACTTCGACATGCGGCCGTACCAGACCACGCATACGACGGGCGGCGCGGTCTGCGGGGATCGTCCGGACACGAGCGTCGTGAACAAGTACCTGCAATCGTGGGACGTCCACAACGTATTCGTGACGGGGGCCTGCGCGTTTCCGCAAAACTGGGCCTACAACCCGACAGGCATGGTCGGCGCGCAAGCGTATTTCTCGGCGCGCGCGATTCGCGAGCAGTACCTGAAGAATCCCGGTCCGCTGCTACCGACATAGGAAAGGCAATGGGTGAGCGATACAAGAAACTGGCCGGAATCTCATTCGGGCTGCTATGTACCTTCGTCACGCTGGCTGCGTGGTTGCCACCGGCCGACGCGAACGCGCAGGATGCCGGGCAGATCGCGCGCGGCGCCTATCTGGCGCGCGTCGGCGATTGCGTGGCATGCCACACGTCGCGCCGCGACCAGCCGTTTGCCGGCGGGCTGCCGATGGAAACCCCATTCGGTACGATCTATTCGACGAACATCACGCCCGATACCACGCACGGCATCGGCCGCTACAGCTACGACGATTTCGCGGCCGCGCTGCGCAAAGGCGTCGCGAGGGACGGGCACCTGCTCTACCCGGCCATGCCGTATCCGTCGTTCTCGAAGGTCAGCGACGCCGACACCCGTGCACTCTATGCGTACTTCATGCACGGCGTGCGCCCGATCGGCCAGCCGAACACCGAGACGCGGCTCCACTTTCCGTTCAACCTGCGCGTGCTGCTCGCGGGATGGAATCTTCTGTTCCGGCCCAGTGGCACGTATCGCGAGGATCCGACGCAAAGCGCGACGTGGAATCGTGGTGCCTATCTCGTGCAAGGGCTCGCGCATTGCGGCGCATGTCATACGCCTCACGGTCCGATGGGCCAGGAGAAGGCGCTGGACGCACGCGGGACGGACCTGTACCTGAGCGGCTACACGCTCGCGGGCTGGCATGCGCCCGACCTGCGCCCCGGCGACGGAAACGGTGCGGGCGAGCGCACACGGGACAGCATCGTTCAGCTTCTGCGCACCGGACGATCGCACGGCAGCGCCGCGTTCGGCGGGATGTCCGAAGTGGTGGAGAACAGCACGCAGTATTTCAGCGACGCCGATCTGGCCGCGGTGGCCGATTACCTCGTCAGCCTGGGCCCCGGTCGCGCAACGCGGACGTCGGCGGCACCTCCCGTCAAGTCCGATACGACCGCGGCGTTGCGCTCGGGCGTCACGCCGACGGGCGGCGCGTTGCTGTACCTCGACAACTGCAACGCGTGCCATCGCTCGGACGGCAGCGGCGCGATGAAGGCGTTTCCCGCGCTGGCGGGCAACGCGGTGGTCACGTCCGACGATCCGTCGTCGGTCATTCACGTGATTCTGACCGGCTCGCGGATGCCGTCGACCCGATCCGATCCGGCGCCGCTGGCCATGCCCGCATTCGGCTGGCGGCTGTCGGACATGCAGGTCGCCGAACTCGCGACGTTCGTCCGCGGCAGCTGGGGAAATCGTGCCGGCACGGTGAGCGCCTCCGACGTCGCGAAAGTCCGGCGGCAGGTCGATCCGGCGCAACTGAAGCGGATTCGGGCCGCCGTCACGAACGAAGTGACCGACGACGGTGCGCCCGGTTCGACCGGCAAATGACCTCGGGCGGCGGCCCGTATCACGCGGAGCCCATCGCCCGCACGCGATCGAAGAACTGCGCGGCACGGGCCTTCCACTTGTTTGACTCGATTATCGGAAAACCATCATGCGATTCATCAGCTTTGTCCGCGACGGCGCCACCGGCGTCGCTATCCGGTCCGGCGACGGCCGTTATCTCGGACTGACGCGTAGCGACCCGGACTTTCCCGGCGATCTCGACACCCTCGTTTCCGGCGGTCCTGCCGCGCTGGCGCAGGCCAGTGAACGCCTCCAGCTGGCCGGCCGGCCGCTGGACCTGGCCGATTGCACCCTGCTCCCGCCCGTGACGCGGCCGGCGAAGATCATCTGCGTCGGGCTCAACTATGTCGAGCACTCGCACGAGGCGGGCTACGAGGTTCCGTCGTATCCGACACTCTTCGCACGCTTTCGCAGCAGCCTGACCGCGCACGGCGCCGCGATACGCATGCCGACGGAATCGGATCAGCTCGACTACGAAGGCGAGCTGGCGGTGGTCATCGGGCGCAGCGGCCGGCGCATCGCGCGAAGCGATGCGTTGAACCATGTGGCCGGTTATACGGCTTTCAACGACGCGACCCTGCGGGACTATCAGTTCAAGACACCGCAATGGACGGTCGGAAAGAATTTCGACGAAACGGGCGCACTCGGCCCCGAGCTGGTGACCGTCGACGAATTGCCGGCGGGCGCGGCCGGTCTCAGGCTTCAGACCCGGCTCAACGGTGTCGTCGTGCAGGACGCCAATACGAACGACATGATCTTCGACATCGCTACGCTGATCGCCACCATCAGCGAAGTCATGACGCTCGAGCCCGGCGACGTCATCGCGACCGGCACGCCGTCGGGCATCGGCATGGCGCGCAATCCGCCGCGCTGGATGCGCGCCGGCGACGTGTGCGAGGTCGAGATTGAGAGAATCGGCGTACTCAGGAATACCGTCGTGCAATCGTGATCCGGTCGGGCCGGCGCAGCGCGCGCCGGCACGCGTTCAGCCAGGCTGCATGATCAGCGCATCGTTCGCGAGGATCATCGCGCCGGCGTTGGTGGGCCTCGGCCGCTCCGCCGGACGAAACACCGCGTCGCCGGGGAAGATCGGCACATGCGTCAGCACGCAGATGCCGCGGCGGGACGCGATGACGCGCCGCCAGCGCTGCTCGCCGAAATGCCGGACGCCGGGCTCGACCCAACGAACCACCAGCACGCTTCCGTCGCATTCCAGCACCGTCACCCGGGCACCCGCGAACTCGCGGGCGGAACCCACGCGCGGCCCGTCGTCCAGTCGTGAAATCGCATCAGGCATGTCCCGCTCGCAAGCCGGTGCGGTCGAGCCGTGGGCCCGGTCGACCGCGCGTGTTCAATCGGTCACGTGATCCTGACCAGCATCTTGCCGGTGTTGGTCCCGTTCATCAGCCCGATAAAGGCCTCCGGCGCGCGCGCGACACCGTCGACGATTGTCTCGTCATGCACGATCTGCCCGGCTCTCAACCACGCCGCCATTTCGTCGACGAACGCGTCGCGGTGCTGCCGATAGTCGTGCAGCAGGAAGCCCGTCAGCGTCAGGCTCCGATAGACGACGTTTTCCATGAACCGCGGCCCGGGCGACATGCCGACGCGGTCGTACTGCGAAATGGCGCCGCAGATCGCCGCCCGCCCGCCGTAATTGAAGGCCGACAAGGCCGCCTCGAGATGATCGCCGCCGACGTTGTCGAAATAGACGTCGATACCTGCCGGTGCCGCGGCCGCCAACTGCTCGAGCACAGGCGCGCGCCGGTAGTTGAACGCCGCATCGTATCCGTAGCGTTCGCGCATCACGGCAACTTTCTCGTCACTCCCTGCCGAGCCGATCACGTGCGCGGCGCCTTTCAGCCGCGCGATCTGCCCCGCGAGCGAGCCGACCGCGCCCGCCGCGGCCGACACGAATACGACTTCATCCTCGCGCATGCGTGCCACCACGAGCAGCCCGACATAAGCCGTCATCCCCGTTGCGCCCATGACGCCGAGGTGAACGCTGCTCGGCAAGTCGGGCAAGTCCGCGACGCGGGTGAATTCGACTGCGGCGCCCTGCGCGATGTCGCGCCAGCCGTAGCGGTGCAGCACGAGATCGCCGGGTGCGAACGTGCTCGACGCGCTGTCGGTCACGCGGCCGACCGCGGCGCCCGTCATCGTTTCATGCAGCTTGAACGGTTCGACATACGACGGCCGGTCGTCCATCCGGCCGCGCATGTACGGATCGACCGAAACGTATTCGTTGCGTACGCGAACCTCGCCGTCCGCCAACGCCGGAAGCGGCACCTCGACCGTCAGGAAATCGTCCGGGACCGGCTGACCGTTCGGCCGTCTCGCCAGTCGAATCTGCGTGCTGATCGTGGAGAACCTCACCGCCCCTCTCTCCTTGCAAGAACCCAGGGTGCCGGCCGGGCACGCCGCACGGATGCGGCGGCGTACCGCGCCTCATGCACCGGCGATTCGGACTTCGCTCACGTGCTCGACCGACGGCGGGCCCACGAAGAAGGGGCCGGCCAGCTCGCGCCAACGCTGAAAATCGGCTGTCTGGCGAAAGGCGTCGTGCAGCGCGACGCTTTCCCATTGCACCATCAGGCGGTAGCGCGACGGTTGCTCGATACCGCGATACAGGCGCAAGCCATGGCAACCGGGGGCGCGTTCGATGAGCGGCTTCGCCTCGGCGACCGCGCGCTCGAATCCCTGCTCTCGGTTTTCCTGGACCTCGATCTGGGCAATTTCAAAAATCATGGCGGGTTTCTCCGCGCAACGCGAACCGTCGCGCAGTGCAATTGACACGATGCCGGCATCGATCCCGGGCCGGACATTCCGGGTGGGCGGCGCGTGCATGCGTGCTGCCCTGCTGCCGGTTCGCGTGGACAGGCGAACGCGCCCCAATCGTCGACGGGTTCATGCGCGGTTCAGCACGACGTCCTGGCAGTTTTTTCAGCCGCGGTTGGATCGGCAGATGAGGTCGGTGTGGAACGATCGAGCCGTTTCATGCTGCGCGGCCTCGCTCCGGAATCGAACGACGTCACCGCACCCGCTCGATACGAACCGGCCTGCATCGTTTCGGCCCGTCGCGACGATGAGCCAACGATAGCGTTGTCCAGCCGACCGCTCTACCCCCAGTACGGGGGGGTGAAAAAAAGCCTCAGGAAGCACCGGCCCCCGAGGCTGACGGCAACCCGCTGCCATACATGCCGGACTAGCGAACCGACCGGCGTTCGTTCGAGCCGGTCACCGTTTGTCGCCGACGACCCGCTGCCATGCGGCGGCCTGTTCGTCGCGCACGAGCTGTTCGGCGGATTCGGGCCTGACCGTGCGATATGGCGGCGCCTCCGCCTCGATCACCGTGACGATGGCGTCGATCATTTCCGCGGGATCGTGTTGCCGATTCAGTTCGCGCGTCGGCCAATGGGCGACGACGCGCTCGCCTTGATCCCACCACTGATCCATGCTTTCCATGCCGGTATCGTTGAAGCCGGTGCGATAGGCACCCGGATTGATCGTGACGACTTCGACGCCGTAAGGCTGCAGTTCTTCCGCCATCGCGGAGCAGATGCCTTCGACGGCATGCTTCGACGCGGCGTAAGCGCCGTCGAACGGCACCTTGATCAATCCCGCGACCGACGACATCCAGACGATCCGGCCATGCCCGCGCGCGACCATCCTGCGCGCGAATCCCTGCGCGACCTCCAGCGCCGCAAAGACATTCGTTTCGAAGACCGAACGAAACACGGAGATCGGGATCTCCACGAGCGGGCCGGACTCCATGATGGCCGCGTTGTTCAGCAGGACATCGATCTCGTGCGTCAATGCGTGCGCACGATCGATTTCGTTCGTCACATCGAACTTGATGACCTGCATGTCCACGCCGCGCGCCTTGGCCTCCTGCCGCAGTGCCCAGACCTGCGGCCAGATCTGGCCGCACGCGATGACGCGATGCCCCCGCTCTGCCAGTGCGAACGCGACCCCTCGCCCGAATCCGGACCCCGCACCGGTTATCAACACCGTTCTGGTCATGCATCCTCCCGCTCGGTTCACGATGATTGCGCGCCCACCCGGACGGCGATCTTGCCGACTACGTTACGGCGTTTCCCGCAGCCAACGGCCCCCCCGAATGGGGAGGCGGTCCGCATCGACGACACGGTTCGGAAGCGGCCGCATGCCGTCAGTCGCAGCAACGCCCGACTCCGGCGAACGCCTTATGACACGGCCCTTGCGGGGAACGGATACCCCGTTCGCCGTGGCCATGCGCGCCGCATCAACCGCAAACGGGACCGATCGGAAAGCGCGAAATCGCGCCGCGCCCTCGCTAGACGACTGGTCTACTCAGTCGTATGATCCGCGTCACGGTTCGACCGCCCTGTCGACCCTCGCATTCATGCGATGCATGGCGCAACCCGGCGCACCCCCGCAGGTCATGCCCTGTGACGTTGCCCGCAAGCGTCCACGCTATAGACGACTGGTCTACTTTGTTCGTGCGTCGTGCCGTCGTGGCACGTCGTCCCGCGCATCCCGACCGTCACGCGAACAACCCGCCGCCGCCGGCACGATCCGGGCGGCGAAACCGTTACACAGAGGTCACCCATGCCGCATTCCCCATCCGTCAATCGCCGGGTCGTCCTGGCCAGCCGCCCAATCGGTGCGCCGGCAGCGCACGACTTCCGGCTCGAAACCACGGCGGTGCCAACGCCCGCCGACGGCGAAGTCCTCCTGCAGACGCTTTACCTGTCGCTCGATCCCTACATGCGGTGGCGCATGAGCGACGCGCCGTCCTACGCGCCGCCGGTTGCGCTCGGCGACACGATGGTGGGCGGCACCGTCAGCCGCGTCGTCGCGTCGAAGCATCCCGCGTTCGCGGTGGGCGAGCTGGTGCTGGGCGACAGCGGCTGGCAGGACTACGCGCTCTCCGACGGCACCGACCTCATGCCGCTCGGCACGGACCTCGAGCGCCCGTCCCATGCGCTAGGCGTGCTTGGCATGCCGGGCTTCACCGCCTATACGGGCCTGCTGAAGATCGGGCAACCGAAGCCGGGCGAAACGGTCGTGGTCGCGGCGGCGAGCGGCGCGGTGGGCGCCGTCGTCGGCCAGATCGCGAAGCTCAAGGGCTGCCGCGTCGTCGGCATTGCGGGAGACGCGGAGAAATGCCGGTACGTCACCGAGACGCTCGGCTTCGACGTGTGCATCGACCGGCGGGCCCCCGATCTTGCACGGCAACTCGCGCAAGCCTGCCCCGACGGCATCGACATCTACTTCGAGAACGTCGGCGGCGCGATTTTCGACGCCGTGCTGCCGCTCCTCAACGTCGGCGCACGCGTGCCGCTCTGCGGCCTGATCTCGCAATACAACGACAGCGAACCGGCGCCCGGTCCCGACCGGCTGCCGCGCCTGACCGACACGCTCCTGAAGAAACGGATCCGCATGGAGGGCTTCATCATCCTCGACCACTATGCGACCGGCTATCAGGCGTTCCTGGCCGAAATGGGCCGTTGGGTCGAGGCCGGCGAGATCACGCCGCGCGAAGACGTCACCGACGGCCTCGAACGCGCGCCGGAAGCGCTCATCGGCCTGCTGGCAGGAAAGAACTTCGGCAAGGTGGTCGTGCGCGTCGCCGAAGTCGCTGCATGAAGCGAATTCGCGCATCCATCATTCATCTCCATCCCCAGACATCATGAAACTTCTGTTCGTCCTGACTTCCCACGACACCCTCGGTTCGACCGGCGAGAAAACCGGCTTCTGGCTCGAGGAATTCGCGGCTCCCTACTACACGCTGAAAGACGCGGGCGCCGACATCACGCTGGCGTCGCCGGCCGGCGGCCAGCCGCCGCTCGATCCGAAAAGCGCGGACCCCGCGTTCCAGACCGACGCCACGCGCCGCTTCGAAGCCGATCCGGACGCGCGCGCCGCGCTCGCGGCCACGCAAAAACTGTCGGAGGTCGCGGTCGACGCGTTCGACGCGGTGTTCTATCCGGGCGGCCACGGCCCCCTCTGGGATCTCGCCGAAGACGCACGGTCGGTCTCGCTGATCGAGCAGGCCATCGCCCTGGGCAAGCCGGTCGCAACCGTCTGCCACGCACCGGGTGTGCTGCGCCATGCGAAGGGGCCGGACGGCAAGCCGCTCGTCGCCGGCAGAAACGTCACCGGCTTCTCGAATTCGGAAGAGGATGCCGTCGGGTTGACGAACGTCGTGCCGTTTCTCGTCGAGGACGAACTCAAGTCGAAGGGTGGTCGTTATTCGAAGACCGATGACTGGCAACCGTACGTGGTCGTCGACGGCCTGTTGATCACCGGCCAGAATCCGGCGTCGTCCGAACCGGCCGCCCACGCGCTGTTGAAACTGCTGACGCGCGCCTGACCCGCGGAGCGCCCCCCGCACCGGCGGCGAACATCCGGTTCGCCGCCGGCTCGCACACGAACGACACGCGCGGGAACACGGCCGTCGCGCGATCACATCGATCCTGATCCCGAAAAAGCGTTTAACACCACGCGCAATACTCGAACGCACTTCCGGAAAATACAATCACGGTCGTCCTGTCGCCGCACGCCTGCATCGCGCACCACATCCATCATGTCTTCGCCGCCCTCCAGATTCACGTCATCTATTTCGGATACCCAAACAGGCATCGTCGATGCGGCCCGTCATTGGGCCGGCACGAGCGGCGTCACCTGGCTGTACATCTTCAAGACCCTGCTCGCCGCGCTGCTGGCGCTCGGCGTGGCGATGAAGCTCGAACTCCCGATGCCGCGCACGGCGATGACGACGGTCTTCGTGCTGATGCAGCCGCAAAGCGGCATGGTGCTCGCCAAAAGCCTGTACCGGATCTGCGGCACGATCGTGGGCCTGCTGGCCATGCTGGTGCTGATCGGCCTGTTCGGTCAGGTACCCGAACTCTTCCTCGGCGCCACTGCGCTCTGGATCGGCATGTGCACCGCAGGTGCCGCGCGAAACCGCAACTTCCGGACCTATGGATTCGTGCTCGCCGGCTACACGGCCGCGCTCATCGGCATCCCGTCATGGCAGCATCCGGACGCGGCCTTTCTTTCTGCGATGACGCGTGTGACGGAGGTGACGATCGGCATCCTGAGTTCGGGTGCAGTCAGCGCGCTCGTCTTTCCACAGCATGTCAGCGAACAGATCAGCCGCGTGAACCGCACGCGGTTCACCGCGTTCGCGGACGACGTGCTGTCGATTCTGTCCGGCCGGATCGACCGGTCGTTTCTCGAGGCGCTGAGCGTGCGCATCGTCGACGAGACCGTGAGCGCCGAAGCCGCGCGCAGCGCAGCGGTGTTCGAAGGCCCCGACACGCGCTTGCGAAACGGCCGCCTGACGCGGCTCAATGCGGAGCGCATGGCAGCGTCGACGCGGCTGCACGCATTGAGTCAGCTGATCGCCCGGCTGCGTGTCGCGCGAGCCGATGAGGTGCTGACGGAGATCGACGCACTGATGGCCGGTATCGCAGAGCCGCTCCGACTCATACGGCAGGACGCGATGCACGCCGACGATATCGACGCGTTCGCCGCGTCGCTGGCCGCCACGCTCGAGCACTGCCGCACGGCGCTGCCCGGCCGCGCGCAGTCGGCGCGAAACCGGCTCGGCAGCGGCGCGACCTCGCTCGATTTCGACACGGCGGTCGACCTGCTCGACCGGTTCCTGGGCAGCTATGTCGCCTATGCGAGCACCTATCTGTCGCTGAACACCACCGCACACGAGCGCGAACAGTGGGTGACGCCCTACGAGCCGCGCACCAATCCGCTCATCGCGGCAGTCGCCGGCGTCCGCGCGATGCTGCTGACGCTCGTGCTCAGCGCGTTCTGGATCGCGACCGCGTGGCCGTCGGGCGCCCTGCTCGTGCTGAACGGCGGTGCCATCTGCGCGCTGGTCGCTTCCTCCGCGCACCCGTCTCGCACCGCGTTCCAGATGGCGATCGGCACCGCGTTCGCGTCCGTCGTCGGGCTGATCGTCATGTTCGTCGTGTATCCGGTCATCGACGGCTTCCCGCTGCTCTGCGTGGTACTCGCCGCGCCGCTCGCATTGGGATGCTGGATGACGACGCGCGCGTCGCTGGCCGGGTACGGCATCGGCTACTGCATCTATTTCTGCTTTCTGACCGGCCCCGACAATGTCGTCGCCTACGATCCGACGTCCTTCATGAACGACGCGATCGCGCTGGTCCTGTCCATGCTGATGGCGTCCGTCGCGTTCGAGCTGTTCCTGCCGCCGACGATGCGCGGGTTGCGCCGGCATCTGCTGGCCGACCTGCGCAGGCAGGTCGTGTTCGCATGCACCGATTCGGTCGCAACGCTGCGCACGCGCTTCGAAAGCCGCACGCGCGACCTCATGTATCAGGTCCGGTCAATATCGCGTGACGACCCGGTGGCAAACGGCGAGTCCGTCGAATGGTTTCTGTCCGTCCTCGAGATCGGCTCGGCCGTCGCGGACCTGCGCGACGCAACGGCCATCGAGGCGGCACGAACCGCGCCGGACGCCGCACCGGCCTGGCTCGACGATTGCGCATCCGCGTGCCGCGCGATCCGGCTGCTGTTCGAGGCGCCGACACCGAAGGCCAGCGCTGCTGCCACGCATGCGGTACAGGTTGCAATCGCCACGCTGCAACGGACGATGCAGACCGCCGATGCGGCAGGCCCGTCCGCGCCCCGCCTTCAGACGGTGCTCGGCAGCCTGCACTTCATTCACAGCGCGCTCGCCGCACCCGACTCGCCGCTCTCCGCTTTCCGCCCCCACTGACCACGCGCCGGCACCCGGCCGCGCACACCGGCTCGTTCACCGGCGCGCGGCGGGCGACGCGGTTCACTCCGGTCAATGCTCGACGGCCCGTTCCGCACCGAGCCCGGTCTGGGCGCGCACGAACTGGGCGTCGAACGCATGCCGCTCCGAGTCGGCCTTCGAACTGCGATCGAGTGTCGACATCACGTAGCTCGCCAGGAACGCCAGCGGCATCGTAAACAGCGCCGGATGATCGTACGGGAACACGGCAGCCGGATGCCCGAGCACCGACTTCCACACCGCCGGCGACAGAATGACCAGCGAGACCGACGATACGAGCCCGACGACGCCGCCGCAGACGGCCCCGCGGCTCGTCAGCCCCTTCCAGTACATCGAAAGCACGAGCGGCGGAAAATTCGCCGAAGCGGCAACGTTGAACGCCAGTGCCACGAGAAAGGCGAGGTTCTGCCCTTTGAACAGCAGGCCGAGCACGACGGCCACGGCGCCGATCGCCAGCGTCGTCCACCGCGTGACGCGGATTTCATCGGCCCCGCTCGCCCGGCCCTTGCGCAACACGCCCGCATAGAGGTCGTGCGATACGGCCGACGCACCCGCCAGCACCAGGCCCGACACCACGGCCAGGATGGTGGCGAACGTCACCGCCGCGAGGAAACCGAGGAACAGGCTGCCGCCCGTCGCGTCGGCGAGATGCATCGCCACCATGTTGCTCCCGCCGCGCAGCACGCCGCCCACGCGTCCGCCCTCGAAGAACTGCGGATCGGTGCCGACGATCACGACGCTCGCGAGACCGATGACGAACATCGCAATGAACATGAAGCCGATGCACGTGCTCGCCACGAACACGCTCTTCCGGGCTTCCCGTGCATTCGGAACGGTAAAGAAGCGCATCAGCACGTGCGGCAACCCGGAGAGCCCGAACACCGTTGCGAGCGACATCGAGACGGCCGAGACGGGGTCCGAGAACAGGCGGCCCGGCTCCATCAGCGCGTTCCCCGCGTGGTGTACCGAGATCGCCGACCGCGCAAGCCGTTCGAAGCTGAAACCGAAGTGACCGAGCGCCAACAGCGTCAGCAACGTGCCGCCGAACATCAGCAGGACGGCCTTGATGATCTGAACCCACGTCGTCGCGATCATCCCGCCGAACGTCACGTAGACGATCATGAGACACCCGACGCCGATGACCGCATAGTTGTAGTCGATGCCGAACAGCAGCTGAACGAGTTCCCCCGCGCCGACCATCTGGACGATGAGATAGAAGAACACGACCGTCAACGAACTGACCACGCCCATCCAGCGCGTGCTGACCGGATCGAGCCGGTAGGCGATGATGTCGACGAACGTGAACCGGCCGAGATTGCGCAGTCGTTCGGCCATGAGGAACAGCATCACCGGCCATCCGACGAAGAAGCCGACGACATAAAGCAGGCCATCGTAACCCTTCGCGTAGACGAGACTCACGACGCCGAGCAACGTCGCGGCGGACATGTAGTCGCCGGCGACCGCAAGGCCGTTCTGAAGCCCGCTGATTCCGCCGCCGGCGGTGAGGAAGTCGTTGACCGTCCTGGTACGGCGCGCCGCCCAGTACGTGATGCCAAGCGTCATGCAGACGAACACCATGAACATCGCGATGGCGGCCGGATTGAGCGGCTGACGCTGCCCCGCCTCCACGGCGGGGCCGGCCCACGCAAGGCCGCCCGGCGCGGCGGCAAGCGCGCATGCCGCGGTCGAAACGCGGGCGATCGGTTTCATTGCCCCACCTCGCCCAGCAATTCGCCGGTCAGACGTTCGAACCGGTCATTCGCGACGCGGACATACAGCCACGTCAGCCCCCATCCCGCAACGATCACGGCGATCGCGAAGATCACGCCGACGGTCGTGACACTGCCAGCCCACGCGGCGCTGCGCAACAGGTCGGGCCGCAACGCGACCAGCGCAATCAAGCCGAAATACGCGCCCAGCACGACGACCATCGACACCCGGCCCAGGCGTGCGCGTTCGTCGACCAGCTCTCGAAACTTCGCGTGCTCCCGGATACGTGAAACTGCGCTTGCATTCAACGTCATTTGTCTCCTCCATCGCCAGTTTTGAGAATCGGGATCGCTTGTGTATCCGTCATCCCGTCAATCGATTCGTCATCCGTAAGATATGGTTCGCTTCCTTGCCCGTCCGGCCTTCGCTGCGCGATCGCCAGGACGACCGAGCTTATTTCCGCGATCGGCGAATAGCAGCCCCCACAGGTGGGGGGCGTCGGCGCGCTCACGTGTCCCCCGGGGAAACACCGACTGTTCCCGTCGACGACCGTCACTCGGGGCTCGCGCGCGCACGAAATCCCGGGGCGAGCGGCGCGAGGCGAACCGCCCCCCGTCCGGGGGGTGGAAAAGACGTGTCTGCGCGCGGTATTTCTCACGAATCGCCGCTGCTGCCGCGCCATCCTTTCATTCGCGACGTCATGAACCTTTTCCGTACCGACCTGAACCTGCTGGTGGTACTCGAACGCATCTACTCCCAGCAGAGCATCACGCGCGCGGCGCAGCAGCTCAGCCTCAGTCAGTCGGCGGTCAGTCATGCGCTGAACCGGCTGCGCGAGTTGCTCGGCGACCCGCTGTTCGAGCGCCACGGCAATGCCATGATGCCCACCCCGTTCACGAGGGCGATCATTGCGCGCGTGCGCAACGGCCTGCATACGCTCGAATGCACGCTGCATGAAGCCAGCCGGTTCGATGTCGCGACGACGATCAGGCGTTTCACGATCGGCATCCTCAATGCGCAGGAACCGGTGGTATTGCCGGCCATCGCGCAATACGTCGCGCAGCACGCACCGTCGATCGATATCACCGCGGTGCAACACGACCGGCGCGCGATAGAGGCCGACCTGCTCACGGGCTCGCTCGATGCCGTGATCGACGTGCTGCTGCCGCACCCGCAATCCGTCCGCAGTACCCGGCTGTCGACCGACCGGTACGTCGTGCTGTGCCGGCGCAATCACCCGCGCGTCGGCCAGCGCCTCGACCTCGACGCCTATCTCGCCGAAGAGCACGTGCTCGTGACGAGCCGGCAGCGCGGCGGCGGCGTCGAGGATGCCGCGCTCGTCAGGCTCGGCGCCGAACGCCGCGTGCCGCGTCGTCAACCAGACCGACCTGCTGCTGACCATGCCGGAGCGGTACGCGCTGCTGCTCAACGAGATGCGCGGCAACCGGATGCTCGAATGCCCGTTCGACGCGTCGATCGATACCTATCTCTACTGGCACGCGAATTCCGATGCCGATCCCGCGAATGGCTGGCTGCGTCGGCAACCGGGCGACGTATTCGATCCCGTTCGCGCGGACACGGCGAGCCACCCGTGATGCGGTGCCTCGCCGGCCGCGCGCTCACCCGCGCAGCTCGCGCCGCAGGATCTTCCCCGTCATGGTCTTCGGCAGTTCGTCGATGATCTCGACGATGCGCGGATACTTGTACGCCGCCATCCGTTTCTTGCAGTAGGCGACCGGCTCGTCGGGCGAGACTTCGGCGTGCACGCCGCGGGTCGAATGCAGCGCCCTGCATGGCGAAGCTCCTCCGGATGCGAACATCCGGAGGATCCGGTATCGCTCAGCAATGCGGCATACGCCGCATCACTGCCCGCCTTCCATGCGCAACTGAAGCTTGCTGGTCACCGACGTGACGCCCGGCACCTGACGAGCCGCTTCCACCGCGGCCTTGTCCTGCGACTCGTCGGTAATCAATCCCGCCAGCGTCACTTCACCCGTCCTTGCCTTGGCAAAGACGGTGACCTGTGCATTGCCGATCCCGTGCGCTTTCACGATCGCCTGACGGACCTTCTTCGCAAATGCACGGTTTTCCAGGCGCTCGGCCTTCTTGGCCGATCGCGACGGGGCAGCCGTCTGCGTGGCCGTTTGCGTGTCGGGGGTACCGGATTGCGCGTAGGACGTGACGGACGTCAATGCGACAAAACCGGCGACAACGATCATAAGGCGTGACTTCATCATCCTCTCCTCAATTTGAACGAACGGGAAACTACGGGTGGGTGGGTACTCGAATCGGGCCCGGTATTGCGCCTGCGTCGCGCCGGCCACTGCCGGTTGCAGTGCGCAGGCCTTATGCGGCAATCGCATTCAACGCACCTTCGTCGGCTTCCAGCGCCGGCGAAAGTGTCATGCGCAGATGCTCGAGAAATGTCCGTATCTTCGCGTCCATGAACTGCCGGGATACGTACATCGCGTAAACGTCGAGCATCGTCAGGCGGTAACCCGGCAACACCCTGACGAGTTTCCCGCTCCGCAGATCGTCAATGACGGAGTAAATCGCCAACGACCCGATGCCCATGCCGGCACGCAACGCGATCGCCAGCGCTTCCGGTGCATTCGCCTGGAACGGGGCCGAGAGAACGGAATGTGATTCCACCTCGCCGCGCGTGCCATGAAGCAACCATTCATCGTTCGAGTCGGCCGGCGTGTCGAGGCGCAAGCATGTATGGTCGGCAAGATCGGCCGGCTTCGACGGCGTGCCATGCCGGTCGAGATAGTCCTGCGACGCGACCAGCACGCTGTAGCACCTTCCGTAGGTATGCGCGATGTATCCCGAATCGGGAAGACTCGACGCCGCGACCACCGAAATGTCGTAGCCGTCTTCCACCAGGTTCGGCATCCTCTGCGAATAGGTGATGTCGACGGCCACCTCGGGAAAAGCCGCCTGATAGGTGACGACGGCCTCGGTGACATGGCTTTGCCCCAGGCCCGGCATCGTGTGCACGCGCAACCGCCCGTATGGCCGGACGAGTGCGTTTCTCGCCTCGGCATTCGCCTGGTCGACATCGCCGAGGATGGCCAGCAGGCGCTCGAAATAACGCCGCCCGCTGTCGGTCAGCGAAATCCTCCGGGTCGTTCGATTCAACAAGCGGGTCTGTGCATATTCCTCGAGGCCGGATACCGCCCGCGATACCTGTGCAATCGCCACATCGGTCTGTTTCGCCACTGCCGTAAAGCTGCCGGCCTGCACGACGCGCACAAACGTCCGCATGTTCTCAAGGATGTCCATTTCGACCCATCATCCAGTGCTGCATCCACGCGACACGCCAGCGAGGTGCGGCGACGCGTTCGGTGCCACCGATTGTCCGGCATTCCGCGCCGACACTTCAGCCCCCCGGTCGGGGGGCTGAAGTGTCGGTCGATCATGTGGAATGCTTGGCGTTTGCGTCAACGCGCTGATCGCGCAGATGCACCGGTCGCGAGCCGATATGACGACGGAACCTCATCCGCTCGAGCGTGGCGTTCTCTTCGTGACGAACGAACAGTCCGTACACCTATGGGTCGACGGTCGATGTCCGGATCAGTGGCTGTATCGCCTTCCCCGGCCAATCGCCTGCGGGCGCAAGCCGTTCATTCGCCGCCTGGGCGCGTGCGGGACGCTTCGAGCGCCAACCCGCTGCGCACGGCCTGGATGCGCGACGTGACGTTGAGTTTTTCGAAGATGTTCTTCAGATGCCACTTGATCGTCTCCGGCGCGACGCGCAGCGCACGGGCGATTTCCTTGTTCGAGAGCCCGCGCGCAACGTAGTCGAGGATCTCGACTTCCCGTGCGCTCAGGTTGCCGGCCACGCCGGGCCGCCCGGCCGGCGTCGCACCCGCAGCGCGCTGCGCGTCGAACGCGCGCATCAGTTCGCGCGGATACCACGCCCCGAGCGCCGGAAACCGCTCGAGCCGGTTCTGCACGCGCGCCAACATGCGCTCGACCGGCGGACCTTCGTCGACGAAGGTCCGCACGAGCCCGTTGCCCTGACCGTATTCGAGCGCGCGGGCGAGCATCGCGAGCACCGTCTCTTCGTCGCCCGCCTGTTCGCACGCGAGCGCGCGCAACACGGCCGCCTGCGCCGCCAGCCAGTCGAACCCGCGGGCGGCGAGCAACTCGTGCACGGTCGCCATGACCTGCGCAGCCTCGTCCGCGCGCGCATCGGCAAGCAACAGGCGTGCACGTGCGGATTGCGCCATCTGCCATGTCTCGACCTGGCTCGACGTTTCTTCCGGCGGCGCCTCCGACACCAGCGACGCGAGCGCCCGCCCCACGCGATGCGCCTGCGTCGGCTTCCCGGCATGGAGGTGAAGCCGGATGCCGGTCGCCATGCATGCAACGCGCAGCCGCAGCCATTGCCGGCTGCATGCGATGTGATCGGCCTCGTCGAGCAGTTCGTGCGCGCGCGCTTCGTGCCCGGCCTGGAACTGCAGCAATGCGGCGGTCTGCACGAACCTGAGCAGCGGCCCCAGCGAACACGCCTGCATCGCGATGTCGAAGCGGTCGGCCTGCGCGTCGCGCACCTTTTGCCAGTCGTTCCATTCGTAGTAAATGGCCGACAGGTAACCGGACGAGAGCGCCGTCGCCGCCGACAGGCGCCCCGCCGCCCGCTCCGCGGCACGCAACGCAGTTTCGAACGTCTTCGACGCGTCGTGCAAGCGGCCGGCGACGAACTCCGCGAGGCCGGACATGTTCTGGCGATACACGTTCGCAAACAGTGGTTCGTGGCCGGACGCCGCGCGCTCGGCCCGCGCCCGGAGGTCCAGCGCGTCGTCGAGGCGGCCCGCGTACCCGAGCCCGAAACTCAGCGCGGTCTGCCCGATCTGCTCGACCCACGAACCGGACGGCGGGCCGGCCGCGAGTACGCGCTCGCCCAGGTGCAGCGCCTCGATGCTGCGATCCGACAGCGCGACGATCAGCGAGCGGACGGCCAGCAACTCGGTCGCCGTGACGGCATCGGTGTCGAGCCGCCCCGCGTCGATGTCGGCTTCGAGCGCATCGAGTGCGTGCCGCGCGTCGATGATCTGCATCGCCAGTGCCAGCGCCCAGGCATGCGCGATCCGCAGCCGCAGCCGGCCTGCCAGCGCCTGCCCGGGCAGGCGCGACACCCAGTCGAGCACGGTGCGCACGTCGCTCGACGCGATCAGCTTCATCGCGCATGCCTCGACCCAGGCGGCGGCGGCGTCGAAATCGCCCGCTGCCAGCGCGTGCCGGACGGCGTCCGGCCACTGCCGCTCCGCCGCATACCACTCGCTCGCACGGCGATTGAGCGTCGCCACCGCATCGGGCTCGCGCAGCGCCAGTTCCTCGCGCAGGTACTGCAGAAACAACGCGTGATAGCGATAACGCTGGCGGTCGCCGTCGATCGACCGGATGAAGAGGTTATGCCCGACCAGCCATTCGAGGCAGCCGAGCGCATCGTCCCGGCCGGTCAGCGCATCGCACAGCGCCGGCGTCATCCGGTCCAGCACGGCCGTGTGCAGCAGGAAGCGACGGATCGCGTCCGGCACCTGCGTCATCACGTTCTCGTTCAGGTACGCGGCGATGCCGGCCCGGGCATGGCTGACCTGTTCGGCCACGCGCGCCGCATCGTTGTCGTCGTTCAATGCAAGCGCCGCGAGTTGCAGGCCCGACACCCAGCCCTCGGTGGCCGCGCGCAGGCGCTCCACGTTTGCCGCGTTGAGCGGCTTGCCGGCGATCAGCTCGAAGAACGAGCGCGTTTCGGTATCGTCGAAACGCAAGTCGTTCTCGTCGATGCGCACGAGCTGGTCGCGCGAATCGAAGTAGCTGAGCGGCAGCGCCGGTGCCGAACGGCACGACAGCACGACGTGAAGGTTCGACGGCGCGTAGCGCAGCAGACCGAACATCGCGTCGTGGATGACCGGCGACACGAGGCGATCGAAGTCGTCGAGCATCAGGAACAGTTCGACACCCGAACTTTCCAGCTCGTTGAGCAGTTCGTCGAACACGACCTTCAGCGGAATCAGTGCGCGGTCGCGCAGCATCTGCCGGGCATGCGCGCCGACCCCGCCCGTCGCGTCGACGATTGCCGCGACGACGTAGGACGAAAAGATCGACGCGTTGTCGTCGTCCTGGTCGAGGCTCACCCACGCGACCTTCCTGCCCGATTCGACCAGCGTGTTGCGCCATTCCGCCAGCAGCGTCGTCTTGCCGTACCCGGCGGGCGCGCAGACGAGCGTCAAACGGCGATCGAGGCCGCGGCGCAGCCGCCCGAGCCGCGTGATGCGCGACACGATCCCGCTGGCCGACGGCGGCGCGAGCTTGGTGCGCACGAGCACTTCGATCGTGTCGGCGTCCGCCGGGCTGGTTGATCGTCTGTTGTCCCTCGGCGTCATGCTGTTCACGTTCTCCTCGCGCACTGCGCGTATCCGCCGGCCCAGAAAAAGCACCGCCGGCCGCCCGGCCGGATGCCCGGCCACGGCCCGCGGCGCTCCGCAACAGCATAGCGAGTCGGCGCCGGCCGTCAAAAGTAGGTGATGTCCGTACCGCTCCGCCCGCTCGCGGCGCCGCGTCGCGGTCGGCTCCAAAGGACCCGCATTGTTCTTGAACGGGCGCACGATGTTCAGCCCCCCATTCGGGGGGTACCTCGCACGACAATGTCGTTTCATTCTGGCAACTCGGCATCGCGGGTGACCCGCGCCGCCACCGACGCTGCGCTTTCCCCAGGAGCCGCCATGAACAGTCGCGACGCCGTCGCCGCGTTTTTTGACCGGTATCGCCGGCATGACATCGAAGGGATGCTCACGCTGTTCGCGCCGGATGCCACCCTCGACTACGTGCCGATCGGCGTGACCGGCCGGGCGGACGTACAGGGCAAGGCCATCTGGGCGGCGCTGCTGGACGCATTTCCGGACCTGCACAACGAGGTCGACGCCATTCATGCGGACGACGCCGGCCGTCACGCCACCGCCGAAGTCACGATCGGCGGCACGCAGGTGCGCGAATTCGCCGGCATCCAGAACCGCGGACGCACGTTCTCCCTCCGGCATGCGTTCGTGTTCGAATTCGATACCGACGGCCGGATCGAGCGGCTCGCCGCCTACTGGGACAACGTCCGGCTCTTCGAGGATCTCGGCAAGACGACCCTCGGGTGACGCGCTCCGGACGGTTCCGTCGTGCCGACCCGGCGCCGCACCGCAAATGCGAGCGGCGCCCGGCGGCAACGCCGCACTCAGTCGGGCTCGTAGCGCTCGCGCAGCGCGCGCTTGTTGATCTTCCCGACGCTCGTCTTCTCGATCGCGTCGACGATCAGCAGGCGCTCCGGCACCGCATAGCGCGAGATCAGCCCGCGGTCGGCCACCTGCTTCACATGCGCCCGCAACTCCGCCGGCCCGACGCGGCCCACATGCTCGTCAGCCAGCACGACGAGCGCGAGCGGCCGCTCGCCCCACCGCGCGTCCTTCACGCCGATCACGGCCGATTCCCGGACGGCCGGATGGCGCGACAGGATGTCCTCGAGCTCGAGCGACGACACCCATTCGCCGCCCGTCTTGATCACGTCCTTGATCCGGTCCGTGATCTGCAGCCGACCGTCCTTGTCGATCACGCCGATGTCGTTCGTATGAAGATATCCGCCGGCCCACAGCGCGGCCGATGCCGCCCCGTCGCCGAGATAACCCTGCGTCGCCCACGGCATCCGCACGACGATTTCGCCCGCCGAGCGGCCGTCGTGCGGCACGTCGCGAAATTGGGCGTCGACAATGCGCAGGTCGACGAGCGGCAGCGGCAAGCCTGCCTTCGTCCGGCGCGCGATATCGTCGTCGTCCGTCGTGCAGCCGGACCCGAGCGGCGGATCGACCTGCGCGATCGTCATCAGCGGGCAGGTTTCGGACATGCCGTAACCCGTGTACACCTCGATGCCGCGCGCGAGTGCCGCCCGCGCCAGCCCCTCGGGCAGCGGCGAGCCGCCCACGATCACCTTCCACGACGACAGGTCGATCCCGGCCAGCGCCGGGCTGTCGAGGATCATCGCAAGCAGCGTCGGCACGCAGTGCGAGAACGTCACCGATTCGCGCGCGATCAATGCGAGCAATCCGTCCGGCGAATAGCGCCCCGGATAAACCTGCTTGAGGCCGAGCGCGGTCGCGATATACGGAATGCCCCACGCGTGCACGTGGAACATCGGCGTGATCGGCATGTAGACGTCGTCACGATGGATGCGGCCGCGATCGCGCGCGCTCGACAACGCCGCCATGCCGGCCAGCGTGTGCAGCACGAGCTGGCGATGGGTGAACGCCACGGCCTTCGGCAGCCCCGTGGTACCGGTCGTGTAGAACGTCGTCGCGCGGGTCTGTTCGTCGAAATCGGGGAACACGAAATCCGGCGGGCTGGCGCCGACCCAATGCTCGTACTCGTCGACGAACCCGTCGGGAAGGTCGATCTCGGCTCCGTCGCCGATCAGCACGAACCGTCTCACCGTTTCGAGCCGGTCGCGAATGCCGGCGAGCATCGGCAGAAAGTCGCGATGCACCAGTGCAACCTGCGCCCCCGAATGATTGAGGCTGTACAGGAGCTGATCGGGAGACAGCCGAACGTTGGCGGTCATCAGCACCGCCCCCATCATCGGAATCGCGAAATAGCACTCGAGATAACGATGGCTGTCCCAGTCCATCACCGCGACCGTATCTCCGGCCCCGACGCCGATCGACGACAACCCGCTGGCGAGTTGACCCAGACGATGACGGAAGGTCCAGTAGTCGTGGCGCACCTGGTCGCCGTAAACGATTTCCTGTTCCGGCCGCGTCGCCAGCGGGGTGTGAAGCAATTGCTTGACCAGCAGCGGATACGTGGACGCGGACGGCAATGGCTCATCCCGGGAGCCGGAATGCGAAGGGTTCGTGAGAGTCTCCGTGAGCGGCGACGTGGCCCGATTCAAGGTTTCTGGCGGCCATGCAGGCCGTCGCCAACGCCGGTTTGCGTCGGCCAGGGTGACAGTCAAGATACCGTACCGGCATACGCCGGACACCCCCACGTTTTGGGGGGGACAAGCCGTCCTGGCGGATCGGCCATGCCGCGATCGATCGCGCGGGCGGCAACCCACCTGATCGGGGGGGCAATTAATCCCGGCCGCGTTGTAAGATTTCCGGGCATGCTCGCGCGGCCTGGCGAAATCGCCGTCTTCGCCTCGAAGTGCAAAGGAGACCTACCGAGCAGACTCGAAGGCCTCCGTCGGCTGAGCACGGCCAATCGTCGACGCCAGACCGATTCCTGAACCCAGTCCAGTGAAAGGAGCAGTTATGACCACCGAGCCGCAGCAAACGGACAAGATCCCCTCGCCCGATCCGGCCGAGAACAATGCGTACTTTCCGTCTCCGTATTCGTTGTCGCAGTACACGTCTTCAAAGACCGACTTCGACGGCGCGCATTACCCGAACCCGTACAAGGGCGGCAAGTGGAAGGTCCTGATGATCGCCACGGACGAACGCTACGTCCTGATGACGAACGGCAAGATGTTCTCGACCGGCAATCATCCGGTCGAGATGCTGCTGCCGATGCATCACATGGATCAGGCCGGCTTTGAAATCGATGTCGCGACGCTTTCGGGCAATCCCGCCAAGCTGGAGCTGTGGGCCATGCCCGGCGACGACGAGGCCGTGCAGTCCACGTACCGGAAATACCTGCCGAAACTCAAGACGCCGCTCAAATTGTCCGACGTGCTCGAGAAGGATCTCGGTGCCGATTCGCCGTACATCGCGGTGTTCATTCCCGGCGGCCACGGCGTGCTCGCCGGAATTCCGCACAGCAAGGAAGTGAAGCGAACCCTCAAGTGGGCGCTCGACAACGACCGGCACATCATCACGCTGTGTCACGGCCCGGCGTGCCTGCTGTCGGCGGCCGTCGACGAGGATCCGCAAAACTATCCGTTCAAGGACTACGAGGTTTGCGTGTTCCCGGATGCCCTCGACAAGGGGCCGAATCTCGATATCGGGTACATGCCGGGCCCGCTGCCATGGCTCGTCGCCGAAAGCCTCGAAAAACTCGGCGCCAAGGTGTTGAACAAGGACATGACGGGCCGGTGCCATCAGGACCGGAAACTGATCACGGGCGATAGCCCGCTTGCGTCCAACAACATCGGCAAACTGGCCGCCGCGGCACTGCTGAAGGAAGTCGGGAACTGACGACCGGCGTGCATCGCGCAATTGCACTGGTGTTACGCATCACCGGTGCAATTGCTGTCGTCATCGGCGCCGGCAACAGGCAACTGTTTCCCGCGGGACGGGTGCGCTACGCGTTCGATCCGTTGGCAAAGCCTTCGTCGAGCATGGGTGCGCTTCAATGTCGACTAAACCGCAATCCCCGATTTGATTGGCTTCGTTTGCCGCGTGTGCTCACGCAGCATCAGGATCATTCGAGAATACCGAGGATGCCAAATCATCGAGGAACGCCATTCCCGCGTTATCTGGACAGCGCATCCCGAGCAGCCTGAAGTATTTCTTCCGACAGCGCCTCGTTATCGACCACGCGCGACATCATCAGCGCACCGATCATGGCTGACGCGGCCGCCAGCGACTTGCCACGCTTGCTTGCTTCCGTGCCGCCCAACTGTGCCTCGATGAGACCTACGAGACGGAGAAACCCGTCCGTCGCGACTTGCCGCGTGCGTGAATCGGCTCTCGCCATATCTCCACCCAGCGCCGCAAACGGGCAGCCTATCGACATATTGTCGCGATGCGCGACCGACAGGTAACGCTCCGCAATCTCCCGGCGCGCCTCACGAGGCGGTTTCCCCTGCACGAACGACTCGAGCGTCCCGTACAGCGTCGCGCTGGCAACATCGCATGCTTCCGCCACGAGATGGTCCTTCGACTCGAAGTGCCGATAGAACCCGCCCGGGGTCAAGCCGGCAGCCGACATGATGTCGGCAATCCCCGCACCTACCACACCCTTCTCGCGAAACTCCCTTGCGGCGGTTTCCACGATCCGCTTGCGGGTCTCGCTTGCCTCTTCCCTCGACTTTCTCATATCGATCCTGCGCCTGAGCGCTCCGTGTAAAACTTCCCGTTGACACTTAGAGTGTATTCATACTCTAATTGGATGTCGACCATACTCTTATTTATCCAGGGGGGCGGAAGTGGGACAGGACTGGAAACATGGATACGTCCATACCAACGGCATTCGCATGCACTATGTGGAGCAGGGATCCGGGCCGCTGATCCTGCTCTGTCACGGGTGGCCTGAATCGTGGTTTTCGTGGCGCCATCAGATCGCGCCATTGGCGCGGGCCGGGTACAGGGTTGTCGCAATGGATCAGCGAGGCTACGCCGACACCGATGCACCGCAAGCAATCGACGCATACAACGTCCTGAATCTCGTTGCGGACCTGGTCGGCCTGGTTCATGCGTTGGGGGAGGAACACGCGATTCTCGTCGGGCACGATTGGGGATCCATGGTCGCAGCGTCCGCCGCGCTGCTTCGTCCCGACATGTTCCGCAAACTGGCTTTGCTGAGCGTGCCGTACCTGCCGCGCCAGACACTGCGGCCGGCCGTCCGCTTTCAATTGCTCACGCAGGAGCAGCATTTCTATCAACAGTATTTTCAGGAACCGGGGCGGATCGAGCGCGAGCTCGAAGCCGACGTTCGCCGCGCTTTGCTGGGCATTCTGTATTCGGCCTCGGGGCAGGCTCGCTCGAGTGAAAAACACCGCCATTCCAGCTTCGTCCGTTTCGACAAGGCCAGTCGTCTTGTCGACAGTCTCGTGTTCCCCGACGAGCAACCCGCGTGGCTGACGACGGAGGAACTCGACTACTTCACGGCTCAGTTCAAGGTGTCGGGTTTCCGGGGCGGCATCAACTGGTATCGGAACTTCGATCGGAACTGGGAGCTGACGCCGTTCCTGGAAGGCGCGCGCATCTTCCAGCCCACGGTCTTCATCGCCGGTGAACTGGATGGCGTGCTGAAGATGGCGAAGGATGAATACGAGACGCTCGAACGTAACGTGCCCAACCTGAAGGGGAAGCACCTGATTGCCGGAATCGGTCATTACGCGCAGCAAGAAGCGCCTGACGCGGTCAATCAGCTGCTGCTGTCGTTCCTGTCCGACCGGGGATAGGGACGAAGCATATGGATCAGACTTCAAACAAACCCGATGCCGGCGCGCTACGTCGCGCTCGCATTCTGGGCGGCCCCCTGTTTCGAACGCTGCTGTCGCTCGGGGTGACCACCATGGCCGTATTGATCGCCCAGACATTCGTCGGCGTGCTGGAGACGTGGTACGTGAGCTTTCTCGGTACCGATTCGTTGGTCGGCGTGTCGCTTGTCTTCCCGATCTCGATGTTGATGACGATGATGTCCAACGGCGGCATTGGAGGTGGCGTTGCGTCCGCCGTGGCTCGAGCAATCGGCGGCGGCAAACGGCGCGATGCCGATGCGCTCGTCCTGCATGCGGTTGTCGTGGCCGTGGCACTCGGCTGCCTTTTCACGATATTGGCGTGGTGCTACGGTCCCGAGTTGTATGCCGCACTCGGCGGCCGGGGGCCGGGACTCGCCGCGGCGGTGACCTATTCGAACTACGTATTCGCCGGCGCCATACCGGTCTGGATCGTCAACTTGCTGTGCGCAGCCCTGCGAGGTAGCGGGAACGTCAAGATTCCCGCGATCACGACCTTCGCCGGCGCACTGGTGCTGATTCCGCTTTCGCCTTTGCTGATTTTCGGCATAGGCCCCGTACCCGGCCTGGGCATTGCCGGTGCGGGTATTGCCGTCTCCCTCTATTACAGCATCGCCGCCGTCGCGCTCCTGATCTACATGGCCAGGGGGCACGCCGGATTGGTCCTGACGCGCACGCCGCTGAATCTGCGATTCTTTTCGGACATTCTTCGGGTTGGTGTGCTCTCGTCGATAGGCGCACTGCAACTGAATCTGATGGTCGTATTGCTGACCGCGGTGGTGGGGCGTTTTGGCCAGGCTGCGCTGGCCGGCTACGGCATCGCTTCACGACTCGACTACGTCTTGATACCGCTGCTGTTCGGTCTAGGTACCGCCGTGCTGACCGTCGTCGGGACATGCATGGGAGCCGGCGACATCGCGCGGGCCAGACGAGCTACATGGCTCGGCATTGCGATGGGAGCCGGCTTCACGCAGATCATCGGGTTGGTCGTCGCCATCCATCCCCCCGTCTGGCTGGGCCTGTTCACGCATGACACGGCCACGACACACTTCGGGGGCCTCTATTTGAGGACCATCGCGCCACTCTACGGTCTGGTCGGCGTGTCTTTCATCCTCTCGTTTGCGGCCCAGGGTATCGGCCGTCCTTTCTGGACAATCCTGGGTGGAACGGCTCGCTTGTTCATTGCGGCCGGTGGTGGATGGCTGGCCGTCAATCAGCTGGGGGGCGGCATGGGCACGCTGTCCGCCTTCGTCGCGGCGGGGACGATCGGTTCAGCGCTGGTATGCGCGGCCACGATGGTGCCCAAACGTATCTGGACTCGGGTCGAGGTGTGACGGATCGCGCAACGACCCGCCGTTATCGATCGGCTATATCTGGAGAATGGTGAAATGAATCGTACCGTCATCGCTGGTTATGTGCGCACGCCTTTCGCATTTGCACGCAAGGGACCCTTTCACGCAACGCGGCCGGATGATCTCGCCGCCGTCGCACTTGCCGAACTGGTCCGACGCAGCGGAATCGATCCGCACCTGATCGAGGATGTACTGATGGGATGTGCCTATCCCGAGGGCGCTCAGGGAGACAACGTCGCACGTATCGCATCGCTGCTCGCGGGACTGCCCGTTCAAATCGGTGCCGCGACGGTCAATCGCTTTTGCGGCTCATCGATGTATGCCATCCACATGGCGGCCGGACAGATAGCCATCGGTGCCGGCGAAGCGTTCATCGCGGCCGGTGTCGAGAGCATGACGATGGTGCCGCAAGGCGGCTTGTCGGCGTCTCCTAATCCGCGTTTCGCGTCGAGAGAACATCCCGATGCAGACGTTCCGACCCAGGCGTACACGCCAATGGGCATCACTGCCGAAAACGTGGCGGCACGCTGGGCTATTTCGCGTGAGCAACAAGACGCGTTCGCCGTCGAGTCTCAGCGCAAGGCTTCGCGTGCGCAAGCCGAAGGTCGTCTGGACGATGAGCTCGTGCCGGTTATCACGCCCGACGGCACCGTGGTCGATCGCGATCTTTGTCTGCGTCCGCAGACTTCGCTCGAAGGGCTCGCCGCGCTGAAACCTGCGTTCGGGGAAGGCGGTACCGTCACGGCTGGTACTGCCTCGCCTTTGACGGATGGTGCCGTTGCCGTACTCGTCACGTCGGAAGCATTCGCGCGACAGCATGGGCTCGACATGCTCGCCCGCGTACGGTCGACTGCAATCGCGGGCCTTGAACCCGAAATCATGGGGATGGGGCCGGTACACGCAACCCGCAAGGCGCTTGCGCGTGCCGGCTTGCGCATCGAGGACATGGATGTGATCGAGATCAACGAAGCCTTTGCCTCGCAAGCGATCGCATGCATGCGCGAGCTCGGCATCCATCCCGATCGAACCAATATCGACGGCGGAGCAATCGCGCTTGGCCATCCGCTCGGCGCAACAGGTGCACGGATCACGGCCAAGGCGGCGACGCTACTGCGCCGTGTCAATGGTCGTTACGCGCTTGCCACGCAGTGTATCGGTGGCGGACAAGGGATCGCGACTGTTCTCGAAGCGTTGTAGTCACCCGTTCGATACTCGCCCTGCAGGCTGCGCTCCACGCGCAGCCTTGAACGTGGCGCGAAGCGACCGCCACGGACATCCATGTCGCTGCCGGCAACCAGCATCCGCACTGCGTGTTCATCTCCTCGCCGTGCAAGGGCGCATCGGGCAGACGTGTGAAGCACGGAAGGACGACCCGGTGGAACTCATCGTGTTCGAGAACGTGCCACGGCTCGCGACGCGGGCGCCATCTGCTCGACCAGATTTGGCGGATCCTGCGCCACTACAACTACACCGGGAACGAGACGACACACGACTGCGGCGAGATCGGCGGTCTCGCGCAGAGCCGGAAAGCGACTTATCACCACCCGGCGAGCGGTTTCGAAGCATCAATCACCGCGCGAATGCCGAGGTAGCACCCAGAGCATCCGTCCCACTGCCTCGGCCTGGTTCCGGGTGTGCGTCTTCTCGTAGATCGCGCGCAACTGGGTGCGAATGGTCGCGAGCGACACACCCGCGCTGGCCGCGCATTCGTCCGGCGTCTTGCCACCGATCAACGCCTCGGCGACGGCGGCTTCCGCGCTCGACAAGCCGAACGCCTGTCGTAGCTGTTGCGCGACGACGAGCGGCGCCCCGCTACGTTGCCTGGCCGTGACCAGCAACGTCGCATCGCCGAGAACGGCATGCCGCCCGTGTCCGGACAAGGCGGCGATGCTCAGAAAGACTTCGTGCGCGGCGTTCACGGTGCTGGACAAGGCCAGACTCTCGCTTTTGCGGGTTTTCGCGACACGCCCCAGCGCCGCCTTGAGCGCGTCATTCTGAGGCGCACTTACCGCGCCAAGATGACCGTTCTCGAGCCTGATCCAGGTGGCCGCGCGGAGCATCGCTTCGGCCGCCCTGTTGACGAACACGATGCGTGCATGCCGGTCCAGCGCGAAGACGGACAGGCCCAGTTCCTCCATCAGTTCGGTACCGAGTGCTGCATCGTGATGCAGTACCCTGGCGTCCTGCCACAGGTTGATCGAACGTTGCAGATGCCCGGCCATGCCGGTCAGCGTCGCACGCTCTTCCGGTGAATAGGGCGGGCGCCCGTGCGCGCGCAACAGCCCGAGCAAGATGTTGTCACTACCGGGGCGGGCGAACCGAATGCCCATCAGATAGCGAATGCCGGACGGAATCTGATAGTCCTGGAAGAATTCGCTGCGTTCGATATCGCGCTCGGTCAGGTGATCCTGGCAGCAAACGAATTCGCCTAGCGGTGCATTCTCCACGAAGCCTCGGCGTGGATCGAGCGCGCCGTAATACTGGTCGTAGAGCGCGACGATCTCGTCGAATTCCGCGCGCGGAGAATAAATCGAGAATTTCGGCGCATTGCGTGCGACGTCCCAACTGAACATGTGAAATACATTTGCACCGAGGCTTTCGGATACCCGGTGAAAGACTTCGAGAAAACCATCCGGATGCAGCGCGGCCTCGTAGAGGTCCCCGATGAGTTGGTCACGGTGCATGCTCCCCCCGTCGCTTCGCGATCTTCGTATGTTGATTTTGTCTGACGATATTGCTTCGAATACCGAATGTTTTCAGGCTAACACAGGTTATTTGCATGCAGTGCCATGTTATTTCCTGATTTTCATCCACCTGAATGATGATCAAAAAAAATGGCTTTGCGAGAATCCCGGCCATTCAGCGTGCATGAGCAGTGCATATGGCACGTATCAACCAGCAGGCTCTCGGGGGAAAAACAATGAAGCTCACACCTGTCGTATCCGGTATTGCAGTGCTCGTCCTGTCGGCTTGCGGCGGCGGTAGCAGTTCGTCCTCGTCGCCTGCCGAACCAACAGCACAGACGGTCAGCGGGGTCGCGGCCGCCGGCGCGGCGATGCAGGGTTCCACCGTGAAGCTGGTCGATGCCACCGGCAAAGCGGTTGACTGCCCGGCCGATGCGTCGACCGGCGCGTTTCATTGCACCGTAACGGGCTTGAGCGCGCCGTTCGCATTGTCCGCGTACGGCAACGTCGCCGATTCGCAAGCCACGCTGATCGCGCTCAGCGCGAAAGCCGGCACGCAGACCATCAACATCACGCCGATCACGAACGCAATCGCCGCCACGATCATCGGCGACAACCCGACGAAGCTGCTCGCCGACACCGGCTTGCTGCAGAGCAAAGTCACCGCGCAGGCAGTTGCGAGCACCGTGCAAGCTTATTCGTCTGCGCTATCGGACCTGCTGGCCGCGACCGGCAATACGGGTGTTGACCTGATTTCCGGCCCGCTGACCGCCGGCGCACCGGGCCTCGACCGGCTGCTCGACCAGGTGAAGGTCAACGTGCTGCCGGATGGCGGCGTCCAGATCAGCTCGGTGGCAGGCGCGTCCAGCGATACGCCGGTACAGCTTCAGCTAGCACCTGGTGTCGCGCCGCAGGCCGGCGACAAGGCGAGCCTGCCGGCCGCCGCGACCATCAACGGTGCGGTAGTGTCGAATTTGCCGAGCGCCAGCGATCTGGCCGCATTGCAGACCGCACTCAACCAATGCTTCGCCGGCTCGACCGGCGCCGCACGCGCGGGCGGCAGCGTAGCGGCGTGCGGCCGGATCTTCGTGGACGACGTCGCGTCGAGTGCGCTGAACGCCGGCGTGCCGGCTGCATATCTCAACAACGGGATGTCGGCCGACCAGGAGTTCGGTACAGTGGCCGGCAGAACGCCGGGGATCGTCGCCGACGATGCAATGAACAACGCCAGCTTCAGCTTGCCGGAAGTCATCCGCGTCGTTGCCGGTGACACGATGTGGGTCAAGCTCGCGTGGACGCGCAGCGATGGCATTCGCGACGGCATGCAGCAGCATGTGCAACTGGCGGTGCGGTCGGGCAGTCTCGCGAGCGGCGACAACGGCTGGCGCGTGGTCGGCAATCAGCGCGCGGTATTGAGCAAGGTGAACGCAAACGCGCAAAAATGGGACTGGCTGAATCCGGCCAACCCGTCGACGGGAACCAATGCATTCGTCGATTCGCTCAACCTCCAGGTAGGCGCTGTCGATGCGACCGGTACCGCCGTGGACTTCGCGATCGTGAACGGCCCCGGCTTGCGCAACGGCGTGTTCCTGCAGCCGTCGAGCGGCACCTGCGACACCTTGAACATCCGGGCGCAGATCGCGAGCGGGCAGACGCCGGCGCAGCTTGCCGCGCTGGCGAAGAATGCGCTGTGCCGCAACAATTTCCGTCTCGCCGGCGTCGCGCAGGATCCGGCCACCCAGGGCCAGTTCACATGGCCCGGCGACGCGCCGCGCAACAATACCGCGTGGGCGAAACCGCAACTGAGTGCCGCCGAGCTGGCCGACATCAAGCCGTTCAGCGCCTATACGATCGACGTATATCAGAACGGCAACACGTCGACACCAGCCAAACACTACACGGTTCGGTTGCGTACGCCGTCGCCGCTTCCCGAAGCGCTGCGCCAGTACGCGTGGCACGAGCTGGCGCAATCCACGCGCGACAAGCTGACGCCGGGCACTGCCGATACATTCGTGGGCGGCACGACCTTTCCGCTGGCCTGGACGTCGAAAGCCGGACTGCCGTTCGTCAAGCGCGGCAACGTGCAGATTCGCGCAACCGCGGCCGGGCAGACGGCGGCGACGTTCGTCAATGGTTCGGCATCGGCGTTGCCGGTTCAGCCGGGCGCTGCGGTGACGCTCAACGTGCCGGGCGACCAGGGCGTGGCGTTTCCGTCGGTCGCCGGCTGGACCGGCAGCACGGACTTCTCGTTCGTGAATTTGAACTGGTCCGATCCGGTCGACACGCTCTTTACCGAGTCCTTCGAGTACGACCGGTAACGGGAGGCTCAAAATCGGCGCTCGCTGACAGTCCCGTGCATGCCGGATCACCTTGGTCGTGTCCGGCTGCGAGGAAAGCGGCGAGCGTCGCGTCGAACCCGGCTCCGTGTCGTCGAGTAGCGGGATCGCCGCTTCCCGAGCCGTACGAAGACGGCGAGCGGACATTCCGTGACGCGATGCCTCGCGCCCGGCCCACACGTGATGGGTCCAGGTCACCCTGAACAGGCGACGAGCATTCGCGGCATTTCCGGCACGGCAGAAACGACTCGAAGCCATGAGTACCGCCGACCTCCCCGCGACTCGCTCACTGGCCATAATGATCTGCGCGGATACAGGTCAAACCGATAGCCGCCGATAAGGCGAGCTATCGCAGAAACGGCGCCAACGCTTCTGAGGCTTCGGAGAACTGCTTTTCGAGGAAGTCGAGCAATGTGCGCACGCGCGGTGCCATATAAAGCGTGCGTTGAAAGAGTGCGTTCACCGGCACGTCCGGGCAACGCCACTCCGGCAGGAGCAGTTTCAGCCGCCCGGCCTGCAGATCTGCGCCGATGTCCCAGATCGACTTCATGGCCACGCCGCGCCCCTCTATCGCCCATTCGCGGGCAAGCGAACCGTCGTTCGTTTGACGTGAACTGTCGAGCGGTGCCGTGAACAATGCTGTCTCGCCATCGCGCGCGAAACGCCAGTTGTTCGCCGCGCCCGCTGCCGAAGAAAGTACGACGAACCGATGTTCACGCAAATCGTCGGGATGGTTCGGCATACCGTGCGCGGCAATGTAGTCGGGCGACGCACATAGTGCACGGCGATTGTCGGCCATGCGCTTGGCGACCATCGAACTGTCGGCCGGCACGCCGAAGCGGATCGCGAGATCGATGTCGTCCTGCAGCAAATGTGACAGCGAATCCGACAGGACCAGCGTCAGCGTGACGTTCGGATGGCGTTCGTTGAATTCGTCGAGCCATCGACATAGCACGGTGCGTCCGAAATCGGAGGTAGCCGACACGCGCAACGCCCCGCTCACCGACGCCCGTCCGGCCTGCAATGCAGCGCGCGCATCTTCCAGGGTTTGCAGCGCATGCTGGCAATGGACGAGGTACAGGCGACCTTCGTCGGTGAGGCGCAGCTTGCGGGTCGACCGCTCGAACAGCTGAGTATGGAGTTCTCCCTCGAGCTTTACGAGCCGGGCGCTCGCCGCGGCGGGAGAGAGGCCGAGCCTTCTGCCGGCAGCCGAAAGACTGCCTTGGCTTGCCGTTTCAACGAAGAGGCGAATATCACCGAGATTGTCCATGATCGCGTCACGCGAAAATAATGATGGGTTGTGCCGCGCGATACCCCGCGTGGGCCCCGGCATGGTAACGCGATGCAGATCGAATCAGGAAAGGCCGACCGGCGGGATCGGCCTCATGCCCATTTACCTGGCGACCACGCCGAGCTGCTGGAGGAACGTCAGATTGTCCTCGAGATGCCAGTTGTCGGTGATCTTGCCGTCGCGAACGCGATAGATGTCGGTCGCGATGAAGTCGACCACCTGCCCCTTTCCCTGCACGCCGTTGAAGCTGCCCGTGAAGTGACCGGTGAAGTGCAGATGGGTGATGACGCGGTCGCCTGCGACGATCATCTGTTCGACGTCGGCGTGAACGTCCGGCACGGCGCCATGGAAACCCTTCGATGCCGCGAGTGGCCCCGCGATGCCCTGCGGCCGGCCGGCGGGCAACGTGCGGTCGGTGAAATCGGCCGCCAGCGCCTCGCGAGCCTGGGCCTCGTCACCCGTGCTCCAGAAGGTATCGTAAAGGCGTGCCGCACGGATCTGTTGCTCGGCCTGATGCTTCGACAGACTCTTGTCGACAATCAGCGTTTTCGGTTGCACGAGATTGTCGTCGGTGGCGGAAACGGCAGGCAATGCGGCAGCAGCTGTGGCGGCGGCCAACGCGATGCGGGAAACGACGGAAACGACGGTGCTGGTTTTCATGTCAGGCTCTTTTGCGGTGTGTTCGAAAAAATGCAATGAATCCGGAAATGATGCGGCTTTGAATGTTCAGGCGGGAATACGTACTGCGCGATCGCATCCGTGCGAAGCCGCTCGGGCAATACCCTAGATCGTCTCGCTTTCGCGTACCGTAATCGGGCTTTTCAGTACGAACCGCGCAATGTCGTCCTTGCGCATGAACGCAACGCCGGGATGGCTCTTCGCATAACGCAGAAACGCGTCCCATGCACGTGTCATCTGCGGCGTTCCGCTGATACGGTCATGCGCGCTGATCGACATCATGCGTCGACGCGATCCCGCCTCTTCGTACAGCTGATCGAAATCGAACTTGATCTGTTCGAGGAATTTTTCCGGAGAGTAATTCCGGCCCTCGACCAGCAGGATGTCGTTATTGCGCAGTGTGTACGGAACCACAACGAAATCCTTGCCGTTGACCTTTTCGATGAACGGCTCATCACGGCTCGTATCGTCGATGTGATAGACGTAACCGAGTTCCTGCAGCAACGACAGTGTGTTCGGGCCGCGTCGCAGCCAGTTCGCGTTATAGCCGATCGGGCGTTGACCAGTCACCTCTTCCACCATCGATCGCGCCTGGATCAGGAACTCGCGTTCCTGTGGCCGCGACATCGCGTACTGCGAGTTCCACGTCGGCCCGTGGCCCGACGCTTCATGGCCACGCGCCACGATCTCCCGAGCAATCTCCGGATGCCGCTTCGCTGCCTCGCCGATCATATGAGCCGTCACCTTCACGTCGTGGCGATCCCAGAGATCCAGCATCCGGGGAATCCCTTCGCGGTATCCATACGCAAACCACGCTTCGGCGGCCAGATCGGCGGGGACACTCGCCGGGAAATCGACCTTCGGGAACGGATTGTCGGCTCCCTTCGGGGGCTGCCCACCCGCCTCGAACTGCATCGAGATTGAAATGACCAGCCGCGCGCCGTCGGGCCAGAATTCTCCCCGCCCGGGCGCAGCGACCGCGTTCGATTGGGAATGACTCGTTTGCGCGTCGACCTGTGCCGTTTGAAGCATCGCACCGACGGCGAAAGCACCCGCGCCGACACCGGCCTTGGTCAGGAAGGAACGGCGCGTCGGCTGATCCGGCGCCCGATTGACTGAATCACGATCCGTTTGATCGACCTGAATTGCCATAGTTGAGCTCCACATGACGCACAAGTGCGTCTGCGTCTATGTCACCGCGTTGCGGTGCATGATGACGAATGAACAGAAATTGAATGTCGCGCCAAACCGTGCGCGTGGGATTAATTTTCGGCAAACGCCCATATTTTGAAAATGGGCCTTGAAATGAATAGACTTTCAATCCAGACCAAAAAATTCGGATCCCACCGAGACAGGTCAGGCAAACTCGGCATGCGTCTCTTCAATGCCTCGCCGCCCGCCGATAAATCGCGGTGAGTAACGCAGCCGCCAAAGCACTCAGTGCCAGCAACATGGTCGGCCCGATCGCATCGTGATGACGGTCTTTCAACCACCCGAACGCGATCGGTCCGGCGAAGCCCGCAAGGTTTCCGAAACAATTGATCGTCGCAATCCCCGCTGCCGCGGCCGTGCCGGTCAATCGCATGGTCGGCAGATGCCAGAACAGAGGCAATGCGGTCAGCGTGCCCGCAGCGGCGAGTGAAAGCCCCGCGATCACGGCCGGCAGAGCGCCACTGAACGATGCGCTCAAAATGAAACCAACCGATGCCACACCGGCGCCGCCTACGACATAGGCCGCCCAGTTACCCGCACGGTCCGCGCTACGTGCTCCGATATTCATCGCCAGCACCGCAATCAAATACGGAATCGCACTGCAAACGCCGATCCATGACAGTTTCGTCAGACCCGTGTCCTTCACGAGCGTCGGAAGCCAAAAGCCGATTCCGTACAGACCGACGAGAAGCAGGAAATAGATCGTCGTCAGCAACACCATCTCCGACGCCGACAACCTGGATGCGCGCTGCGTCTCCTCGGCACGACCTGCATTGACATCGAGGCCTCGCAACACCGCATCCGCCTCTTCCGGCGACAGCCAGCGGGCATCGTTCGGGCGGCTCGGAAGCAGATAATGCACGGCGAGACCCACGACGACCGTCGGCAAGCCTTCGATTACAAACGTCCATTGCCATCCGGACAGCGCCGCGAATCCGTCGAGATTCGTCATGATCCAACCCGACAGCATGTTGCCGACAATGCCTGCGACCGCCGTCGCGCTCATGAACAGCGTCGTCATCCGGCCGCGCCGGTGAGCAGGAAACCAGTAGGTCAGATACAGCACGATGCCGGGGAAAAATCCGGCCTCCGCTACGCCAAGGATCAACCGCTGCAGATAGAAAGTGGCGGGAGAATGTACCCACGCCGCAGCGGCCGAAACGATACCCCAGGTCACCATGATGCGGGCAATCCACACGCGCGCGCCCACACGATGCAGCATGAGGTTGCTCGGTACCTCGAACAAGAAATAGCCGACGAAGAATATGCCCGCGCCGATACCGTAGACGGTGTCGCTCAACCCAAGATCACCTGCCATCTGCAGTTTCGCGGCCCCGACGTTAACCCGGTCGAGATACGCAAGAACCTGAGCCACCAGAAGCAACGGCATCAGTTTCCAACCGATGCGTCGATATAGTGCGTCGAGATCCGCGGGCGACGAGTCTGCCGGGATTGCTTTCCGTTCGTCGGGCGTCTCACACCCGGTGCTGCGCATGATGTCCATTTCAGTCTCCATGAATTGTTGTTAGTACGTGCCACGTCATGCAGAAGCACCCGTCTCGGCGTGGGTCCCGTCACGAACGGTCTTGATGTACGGCGCGCCGCTGAAATCGCAGACGAGTACGCAGCACTGCCAGCCGAACGCCGGCTGGATACGCACGACGTCGTCTCGCACGACGTCGTGAATCAGTCTCCCCATTTCGTGCAGTACCGGCTCGCTCCTGGGTTTCGTCAGCAGCAGCCTGACGACGACGAATTCGTTTGTCGGATCATCTCCGGACAAGAACTGCTCGGCCGTATAGGTGCGGCTCTTCAATTCGGATAACAAAGCATGCCCTTGTGCCGCGAGCCGTTCGTGCAACGTGCTCGTCAAGGAGCGGAAATCGATCAGTCGCGCAATCCCGGGCGTGGATTCGATGATCAGGTGCGGCATGTCTTCACCTCTGTTGAAAGAATGCGTGGGTGAGAGGTTAGGATTCGGATCACCTGATGTAAATTAATGTTTTGCGCGTCGATTCATTAGCCCCTGTTATGTATTCAGCCATCGATCTTCGCCTGCTGCGCAGCTTCATTGCGGTCGCACGCTCGGGCAGTGTGACCCGCGGGGCAGCCCGACTGCATTTGACTCAATCGGCACTCTCGCAGCACCTCCGTGAGCTCGCGGATCTGCTCGGCGTGACGTTGTTCGATCGGGTGGGTCGCGGCATTCTGCTCACTCAAGCGGGAGCGGACCTGTTCGCGGAAGTCGAGCCGCTCCTGGAAAAGCTCGATGTGACGCTTGCCAGCGTCCGGAACCGCTCGCTCGAAGTTCATGGCACGTTGCGCATTGGTGCGATCGACACCTACGCAAGATCGCTCGTGATACCGACGATATCGACGCTACTCGCCCGGCATTCTCAGCTGCGCGTGTCCGTTCACGAACTCCCGGCCGCGGCGATCGATCAAGGGCTGATCGAAACTGAACTGGATATCGGCGTGTCGTTCTCTCACTTGTCGAATGCGGACATCGAGCAGAGAACGTTGTTCACGGAACGGCTGGCGCTCGTCCGGCGATCCAAGCGTCGCAAGGCCGGAAAGACCGTCAGCCTGCAGGAAGTTGCGCCCCAACCGCTCGCGCTGCTGAATCGGACGTTCGCCATGCGCGGGCAAATCGACGCCGCATGCGCGAGTGCAAACATTGCGCTGGACGTTCGCGTAGAGGCCGCCAATGTCGATTCGCTGATACGGCTCGTCGAGCATGCCGACTACGCAACAATCGCGAGCCCGCTGGCAGTGCAGGCCGGCTCGCGAATTGAAACGACGACTATCTCGGACGACGGCCTGGCGCGCATCGCTGCGTTGCGCTGGCGCCGCGGCAGGACCTTTACACCCGCCATGGAACGTTTTGAAGAAGCGATGTTGCAAACGATCCGTTCGTCCGGCCTGGAAACGCCAGACGACGATTCGGCACGCATGTCGGAGCCGTCCCGCCGTCCGCGTATTCGACAGCGCTGACGGCAACCTGAACACGCCCGTGGCGTAGACGGAACGGCTGTTCAGGAGGCGGATACTCCCCTTCGCCCCGACTCCGGGCGGACGTGAGTGATTCACGAAGGAATTCCGCTAAATCGCGGACGCGCGGTACCAGCAAGCGGCCGTAAAGGAAGATCACGCGCAACGGCGCGGCCCGTCAGGTCCGATGATGTTTTGGGTTCACCGGCACGCGTCCCGACGCAGCGTACTACGCGATCGCGCCACCACCGTCTACCAGCACCGTCGAACCCGTCGCATAAGGGGTCGACGCAAGGTAGAGCACGGCGTTCGCGACGTCCTCGGGTTGTCCAACTCGACCGGCCGGCAATCGCGCCGCCGCGCCTTCGTACATCCGGTCGCGCGCTTCCGCATCGATCTTCGACCAGAGAGGTGTCGCAATCAGGCCCGGGGATACCGTATTGACACGTACCGGAGCAAGTTCAAGCGCAAGTCCTCTCGCCAACGATTCAAGCGCTGCGTTGATCGCGCCTTGCAAGACCGAATTCTTGCTCGGCCGCACACTCAGAAAGCCCGACACAAACGTCAGGGAACCGCCTTGCCGAATGCGGACGGCCCGTGCGATGCGATACGCTCCCCAGAACTTGCTGTCCATCGCCGCGTAGGCGTCATCAAGCTCCAGACCACGCACCGGCCCCGTGGCTGTCTGGGCGGCCGATACGACAACGTGGTCGAATTCGCCCGCCGAATCGAGAAATGCACGGACGCTCGCGTCGTCCGTAATGTCCATCACGCCGGTGCTCACGCCATAACCGATCCTGTCTTTGCTCGCCGCCAGCCTGGCCGCATCGCGCGATGCAATCGTCACTGTCGCTCCGGCCTCCGCAAATGCACGTGCGGTCGCTTCACCTATCCCGGAGCTTCCGCCAACCACCAACACCCTTTGATCATTGAGTTTCATCGCCTGTTTCCTCCGTTAAGAATCTGTCCTTCGAACACCACCGCCGATGGCGCGACCGGCAACGCACCATCGCGGAAAGCCGGGGGCGACATCCTGCCTGCATGCCAGAGCTGTAAAAAGATGCGCCCCCCCTCTGCATGCACCGCCTCTGTCACGTTACGCCGGCCTTCGAACTACGCGTCACAGTCCGACATACCGATTCAAGCATTCTTGATATCGCCTTGATCATTGCTTGCGAGTGTCGTAACGAACTCGACGCAAACGCCCGGAGCGATGGACACGAACAGCTGTCGCTCGTTGGACAACGGCACGTCGCTCAATGTGTAGTCGATCCGCCTGGTGGTCAGCCGCTCGATCAACGCCTCCCATTCGCGACGCGCGTCGATGCGCAGCGCAATATGATCGATACGCGGTGTGCTACGACCTTTCTGCGCAGGAAGCGTCGCACGCGTAACGTGAATCATCGGGTGACGATCGAGGTACAACCAATAGCCGTCCACGCTGAACGGCGGTCGGGGCCCGGTATCGAGACCGACAACCTCATCGAAAAAGCAACGGGTACCGTCGATGTCATCGGTAACGATGGTGGCGTGGTCGAAATGCATGGCTCATGCCTGTACGAGGGTGCGATGTTGTATTTTGTTGCCCCCGGTCGATCTTGATAATTGGCTTCGCGATTGAATGATTTTCAACGATGACAAGAAGATGGGAAGTGCATGTTTCCACGCTCCCGATCAGTCTGGTCACTGGCCGAGAAGATTCGGGAAGATCAACAGAAAATGAAAACGGGTGCAGACCACGGTCTGCACCCGTTACGTCCCTTCCGCATCCCGGTATACCCCATCATGAATCGGTGGTGACTGTAAGGCGACTTCGTCACCGGATCGGCTGCGGTGATCAAGCCGGGATTGCTCATCCCGGTGTGATTCGCGACCTCGGTCAGACATCTCGCGTATCCCGGTACGGTTCGATCGGCAAGCCAAAGTCCGGATTCCAGCGCCCCCCCAACCCAACACCCCAGACTTCACGATTCATTTAACTTTCCGTGAGGACTTCGACACCGGCCGCTGACTACGATGGGCGCATGTTTTCAGGACCTGCTGCCAGGAGCCCATCATGCCCACCCGCAGACATCTGCTGTTCGCCGGCGCCACCGGCCTCGCCGCGCTTGCGACCCTGTCGTCCGTCGGCCGCCGCGCGCTGGTCGGCCGCGCGTTCGCCGCGCCGCCGGCCACCCCGCAGACGGCCGCGCCTTTCGAAGTCACCCTCAGCGACGCCGAATGGCATCGCCGGCTCACGCCCGCCCAGTACACGGTCCTGCGCGAAGCCGGCACCGAGCGCCCGTACACCAGCCCGCTGAACGACGAGCACCGGCACGGCACGTTCGCGTGCGCCGGCTGCGACCTCGCGCTGTTCTCGTCGGCCACCAAGTTCGACAGCCATACGGGCTGGCCGAGCTTCTGGAAGCCGCTCGACCACGCGGTCGCCACCCACACCGACGCGTCGTTCGGGATGATCCGCACCGAAGTGCACTGCCGCCGCTGCGGCGGCCATCTCGGCCACGTGTTCGACGACGGCCCGCCGCCGACCGGCCTGCGCTACTGCATGAACGGCCTCGCCCTCGCCTTCCACCCTGCCACCGCCTGATCCGGCCCCACGCCTGATCGACTGGAGAACGCACCATGCTGCTCATCGTCCTTGCCTACCTCGGCGGCGTGCTCACGATCCTGAGCCCGTGCATCCTGCCCGTGCTGCCGTTCGTGTTCGCGCGCGCCGACCAGCCGTTCGTGCGCACCGGCCTGCCGCTGCTGGCCGGCATGGCCCTCACGTTCGCCGTCGTCGCGACGCTCGCGGCCGTCGGCGGCGGCTGGGTCGCGCAGGCCAACCAGGCCGGCCGCTGGGTCGCCATCGTGCTGCTCGCGGTGTTCGGCCTGACGCTGCTGATGCCGCGTCTCGCGGAGCACCTGACGCGCCCGCTCGTCGCCGCCGGCAACCGCCTCACCGGCTTCGCGCAACGCGA
>NZ_LDVA01000364.1:0-81758 GCF_050768715.1 Burkholderia sp. ZZQ-2
GGGCGCGGTGGCCTGCCCGGGCGGCGTCGAGAAGAACTCGGACGCGAGCCGCGCAAGCGTCGCGGGATCGGGCAAGCCGGCCGGCAACGGCGCGTGCGGCAGCGCATGCGCGTCGCCGCCGGCCAGGCCGGGATTAACGGTAGGTGTCGGGATAGTCATGGAACTTGGCGATTTCGACGTCATCGAGGACAGCCAGCGCATCCGGCGAATGGACCGCGAGCGAGCAATACAGCGAGATCAGGTACGACGCGATCGCCTGGTTGTTGATCCCCATGAAGCGCACCGACAGGCCCGGACCCTGCTCGCCGGCGACACCCGGCTGATAGAGGCCGACCACGCCCTGGCGCTTGTCGCCGACGCGCAGCAGCAGGATCTTGGTCTTGCCGTCCGCGACCGGCACCTTGTCCGACGGGATCAGCGGAATGCCGCGCCACGTCAGGAACTGCGAGCCGAACAGGCTGACCGTCGGCGGCGGCACGCCGCGCCGCGTGCATTCGCGGCCGAACGCGGCGATCGCGAGCGGGTGCGTGAGGAAGAACGCGGGCTCCTTCCACACCTTGGTCAGCAGCTCGTCGAGGTCGTCCGGCGTCGGCGCGCCCGTCAGCGGGAAGATCCGCTGGTCGTCGGTCACGTTCGCGAGCAGCCCGTAGTCGGGGTTGTTGATCAGCTGGCTTTCCTGCAGCTCCTTGATCGTCTCGATCGTCAGGCGCAGCTGTTCCTTGATCTGGTCATGAGGACTGCTGTAAAGATCGGAGATCCGCGTATGCACGTCGAGCACCGTGCTCACCGCGTTGAGGAAATACTCGCGCGGCTGTTCCTCGTACGGCACGAAGGTCTGCGGCAGCACGCTTTCGTCCTCGAGCTGCGTGCATGCGGCACGCACGGCTTCCGGGTTCTTCACCTGGTTCAGGCGATAGATGCCGGCCTCGACCGGTACCCATTGCAGCAGATGGGTCAGCCAGCGCGGCGTGATCGTGGAAAGCTGGGGGACGGTCTTGGTAGCGTTCGCTAGTTGGCGGGCGGCGTGATCGCTCAGCGCAGCCGCGCCGCTTGCAACGGTCGACATGTGTGGCTCCGGGTTCTTAAGATGAAAAACGGGATTGCTTATGACGCTGGGTGATTATCGGAAGCACGCACCTGCCGGCTCAACATGCTATAGCCGTCATGTCGCGTGCGACCGAAAGGGAAAGGTGACGAGGCGGCCTCAGGTGACGAACGTGCCCGGCAGCAGCGTCGAGATCGATACGTCGAACGCGCGCGCGATCTTGTCGGCCGTGACGATCGACGCGATCGCCTCGCCGCGCTCGATCTCGCCGACATACGAACGGTTCAGCCCCGCATGCTCGGCCAGCTGTTCCTGCGACCACGTGCGCGCTTCGCGCAGCCTGCGCACGTTGGCGCCGAAGTGATGGATGAGGTCGCTCATCGCGCCTCCTAGGCGACACGCGCCGCCGCGCGCGGCGTGGCGTTCGTTTCGCTGCGCAGCACCGCCTGCGTGATGTTCTCGCCGGCCGGCACGTCCTGCGTGAGCCACACGTTGCCGCCGATCACCGCGCCGCGCCCGATCGTCACGCGGCCGAGGATCGTGGCGCCCGCGTAGATCACCACGTCGTCCTCGACGATCGGATGCCGTGCGAGCCCTTTCTCGAGATGGCCGGCCGCGTCGCGCGGAAAGCGTTTCGCGCCGAGCGTGACGGCCTGGTACACGCGCACGCGCTCGCCGATGATCGCCGTCTCGCCGATCACGACGCCGGTGCCGTGGTCGATGAAGAAGCCCGCGCCGATGCGCGCGCCCGGATGAATGTCGATGCCGGTCTCCGCATGCGCCTGTTCGGCGATGATCCGCGCGAGCAGCGGCAGGCCGAGCCCGTACAGCTCGTGCGCGAGCCGGTGGTGGATCATCGCGAGGATGCCCGGATAGCACAGCAGCACCTCGTCGACGCTGCCGGCCGCCGGATCGCCGTGGAACGCGGCCAGCACGTCGCTGTCGAGCAGCCGGCGGATCTCGGGCAGGCGCGCGGCGAACGCCTGCACGGCCGTCGACGCGACTTCGTCGACATGATCGACCGGCCCGTCGGCATTGCGCTGCCGCGCCGCGTAGCGCAATTCCAGCTTCACCTGCGCGAGCAGCGCGTTCAGCGCCGCGTCGAGCGCGTGGGCCACGTGGAAGTTCTCGCTCTCCTGGCGCAGCTCGGGCGGCCCGAGCCGCATCGGGAACAGCACGCCCTTCAGCGCGCCGATGATCTGCGCGAGCGCTTCGCGCGCCGGCAGGTCGCGCCCGCCCGGTTCGAGCGAGCGCCGCTGCTTCTCGCGCCATGCACGGCGTACGGTCTGCAGCGATTGAACGATGTCGTCGATGTCGAATGCGGCCATGCTGCGTTCTCCCTGTCTCGGCCGTGAATCAGTCCTGTGCCCACGGCAGGCCGCGGAAGCGCCAGCCGTTGCTGACGCCGCGATGCTGCCGTTCGTCGAGGTCGCCCTCGAACCCTTCGAGCACGTTGAATACCTGCGTGAAGCCTCCCTTCGTCGCGGCCTCGGCCGCCTGCGCCGAGCGGTTGCCGCTACGGCACAACAGCAGCACGACGGCCGCCTTGCCCGTCTTCGCTTCCAGTTCGCGCACGAAGCGCGGGTTGCGCGTCAGGCTCGTGCCGGTCGCCCACGGCACGTGCAGCGATTCCGGCACGTGGCCGACGAATTTCCGTTCCTCGGCGGTGCGCACGTCCACCAGCAGCGCATCGCCGGACGAGAACAGCGCCCACGCGACTTCCGGCGCGACACCGCCCGCATAGGGCGTACCGGCCGCCGCAGCGGCCGCGCGCGCGTCTTCGAGCGCCTGCTGCGCGGCAGTTCGTTCTTCCAGTTCAACCGTCATGACACTTCCTTGTTTTCGCGGATTCGTATGAACAAAAACACCGGGAATTCGGCCGTTGCAGCTTGCGTGCTGTCTATAGCCGTCAGCGCCACTATGCGAGGGCGGCCGGGGAAGCTGAACCAATAAAAATTCATTTCCTAATCAGCGTTGCGGGGAATGCAATAGCAGACGCGCGCTATCGGCGCAGCTCGCGGGCGAGCAGGACAGGCGCAATGGTGGCCGTTCGATGTCGCGCATCGAAGGTGTTCGAAAGGAATCGCGGGAGACGATCAACGCGGCGGGTGGCGCGTTGGGATGGAAGCGGAAATGGAATGCAGGCGCTGGCGCGCCTGCATGGATGTCGCAAGAAATCCGGCTGCCGGCATGCGTCTGCACGATGCCTGACGGGCATCGCCGATGCATTCGCTTGTGCGTCTGCCGGTCACTGTACCGGGTCGACCGGCGCAACCGGCACGCCGCGCGCTTCGATGTCGCGCCCGGCGAGCAGGCACAGATCCTCGCGATGGTGCGCGGCGACCACCTGCACGCCGACCGGCACGCCATTCTCGAGCGACGTCGTCACGGCGAGCCCCGGCAGCCCCATCGCCGGCAGCGCGCGCAACGTGAGCTGCGCCTCCCACACGCGATCGAACCCGTCCTGCCCCTGCCGGTCGAGATCGTCCGGAAACGGCAGCTCCGACGACACCGGCAGCAACACGACCGCATATTCATCGAGAAACAGCCGCCACTGTCGCGTCAGCGTCGTACGCCGGACGAGCGCGCGGCTGATCACATCGGCCGGCAGGTCGCGCACCTTGCCGCGCACGGCCTCGACCACCGCCGCCGCGCCCGGATCGCCGTCGCCGGCAACCGCGTTCGCCAGTGCATCGAAACCGTCGCCGAGCCAGAGCTGCTCCTGCAACAGTGCGGCCTCACGCATCGGCGGCGTGTCGTCGATCTCGTCGACGGTCCAGCCCGCATCGACCAGACGTCGCGCGGCATCGCGCAACGCGGCCTCGCCTTCGGGCACGACCTGCAGGCCGCCCGGCCGCACGCACAGTGCCGCGCGCTTCGGCACCTCGCACCCGTCGAACGGCACCGCCACGTGCCACGGGTCGCGTGGGTCGGGCGCGGCGAACGCCCGCAGCGCGAGCGCGAGATCGTCGATCGTGCGTGCAATCGGGCCCGCCGTCGACATCAACTGCGCACCGATCGCCCGCTCGGGCGACGACGCGTTGAACGCCGGCACGCGCCCGAGCGACGGCCGGATTCCGTGCACGCCGCATGCGTAGGCCGGGTAACGCACCGAGCCGCCGATGTCGGTGCCGACGGCAAGCGGGCCGATTCCCGCGGCCACGGCCGCCGCCGCGCCGCCGCTCGATCCGCCCGGCGTCAGCGACGGATGGCGCGGATTGCGCGTGTGGCCGTGCACGAGATTCGACGTGAACCAGCGCAGCGCGAACGTCGGCGAATTGGTGCGGCCGAGCAGGATCGCGCCGGCTTTTCTGAGGTTGCCGACCACCGGGCTGTCGGCATGCGCGATCAGGTTCTCCTGCAGGCGCGTGCCGTTCGTCGTCGCGAAACCCGCCTGGTCGACGTTGATCTTCACGGTGACGGGCACGCCCGAGAGCGGCCCCGGATCGTCGCCGCGCGCGATCGCGCGATCGACTTCGTCGGCCTGACGCCGCACGTCGTCGGGCCTGTGTTCGATCACCGCGTTGATCGCCGGATTCACCGCGTCGAGACGATCGAGCACGGCGTCCGCCACTTCGCGCGCGGACACGTCGCGATGCCGGACGCGTTTCGCGAGTTCGGTTGCCGGCAGTTGCCACAGTTGCGTCATGACTCCTCCTCGTGAAAAGACATCTCCGTCACTCGCGCCACCGCGCTTCCCTGCGAAAGCGCGGCGCCGCGTTCACTCACTGCGCATCCTGCTTCGCGCGTTCCGCTGCCGCGATGATCGCGTCGGCCACGGCCTTCGGCTGGCTCAGCATCGACACATGGCTGCCGTTCACGCGCGCGACCGTCGCGCCGATCCGCTTCGCCATCGTTTCCTGCAGCGTCGGATCGATCATCCTGTCCTGCGTCGCGACGACGAACGTCGACGGCTTCGCATGCCACGCGGCTTGCGTGACCTTCTCCGAAATGCACCCGCCGTACCACGGCCCCTGGGTCGCCGCGACGATGCGCTGCTGCGCGGGCGGCAGGTCCGGCGCGAAATCCTGCGCGATCGCCTTGTCCGACAACGTGGCGAAGCCGCCCGCGTCCTTGCGCAGTTCGCCGGCCCATGCGGGTGCCGGCAACCCCTGCGTGACGTCCGCGATCGACTGGCCGTTGTCGGGTGCGAACGCGGCGACGTACACGAGCGACTTCACCTTGTCGTCGTTGCCCGCGTCGCTGATCACGACGCCGGCCCACGAATGGCCGACCAGCACGACCGGCCCCTTCTGCTCGTCGATCGCGCGCTTCGTCGCGGCTGCATCGTCGGCGAGCGAGCTCAGCGGATTCTGCACCGACACCACGTGCAGCCCGCGCGCCTCGAGCAGCGGAATCACGCGGTTCCAGCTCGACCCGTCGGCGAATGCGCCGTGCACGAGCACGACGTTCGTGCCCTTCAGGTCGTCTTTCGGCGCAGCCTGCACCGCGACCGCACCGAACAGTCCGCCGATCACGGCGGCGGACACCAGAACGCGTTTCATCAAACCGGCCATCGTTTTACTCCTTGCTCTGTTGTGTTGTTTGAACGTGCCGCGGTAGCGGCTGCGCCTGCGCACGAGGCAGGCGCGGCTCCGGATCACGAATGCGCGTACAGGTCGTCGTATGCGTTCGGCGCGGAATGCGCTTGCGCCGCGCCGCGATGGCCGGCACGCGTCGATGCGTCGGCCACGTTGTCGTCTTGCGACTTCGACGGGCCGTTCTGGTCGGAACGCGCGACCTGCAGCGCGGCGGCGACGTCTTCCGGGTAATGCGGTTCGCTACGCGCCGGGTTGTAGCCGGCCTGCTCCAGGCGGACGAGTTCGGCGCGCACGTCGGCACGCGTGAGGCCGTGGCCGGTGTCGGCAAACGACAGGGCGGGGATGGCGGCGAGGACGGCAACGGCGAGGATGCGAGCGGCTTTCATGAGGGTTCTCCTTGAAGGAAGTAGGTCGGTCGATCATTCGGCATCCGATCCAGATCGTCTGGCATCGAACGTTTCCTGCATGTCGACAGTAGAACCCGCCCACGTATCCGGCATGTTTCCGGAACCGGGGCTTTCTGCATGCCAGTTTTTCAGGAACGGCCGCAGATACAGTGCGATACAAACCGGGCTACCGCATCGTTCATGGCCCGCTCCGCTGACGTTCTCCACGAAAGCACACCCACCATGAAAAAAAGGCGTGCCACGCACGGCACGCCTTTCCGTCGAACGCATCGAACCGGGTACGTCACGGCGCCAGCCGCGTGAACACGTAGTCGTGATTCTTCACCCGCGCCTGATGGCACGCAAAGCACGTCTGATGCTGGCCGATATCGGCCGGCACGCCGTTGATGAACCGCCCGAAGCCCCAGCCGCCCGTCGACGCATAGCGGCGCGAGTCCTTCACCATCACCTGCACGGTCGTCGCCTGTCCGGGCACCGTCGCCGGCGCGAACTCGTCGGACTGCTTGCGCTTGTACGCGAGTTTCACCAGGATCGTGCCGTCCGGAAACGGCAGTGTCGCCTGTTCGAGCGCACGGATCGCGACGGGATTGCCGAGCACGACACGCAGTTCATCGAGCGGCGCGGCTTCTTCGGCCGGGGCGACCATTTCCCACTTCCGGTAGCCGGGCGGGATCGTCACGCCGTAAATCGGCGACGCGGCGGCGGCAGCCGGCTTCGGCTGCTCCGCGAACGCGGCCGGGCCGCTCGCCGACCACGCGCCGGCCAGCAGCACGCCCGCGACGAACCCGCGGCGCACGCCGCGACGCACGCCCTCCATGCCCGCCCGCATCACAGGTGCTCCACTTGCAGGATGGCATCCGCGAACGCCTGCGGCGCTTCCTGCGGCAGGTTGTGGCCGATGCCGCCGGTGATCGTGCGGTGCTGGTACTTGCCGGTGAACTTCTTCGCGTACGCGGCCGGCTCCGGATGCGGCGCGCCGTTCGCATCGCCTTCCATCGTGATCGTCGGCACCGTAATCGCAGGGCCGGCCGCAAGGCGCCGCTCGAGGTCGTCGTATTGCGCCTCGCCCTTCGCGAGCCCGAGACGCCAGCGATAGTTGTGGATCACGACGGCCACGTGATCGGGGTTCTGGAACGACGCGGCCGTGCGCGCGTAGGTTTCGTCGGAGAACTGCCATTTCGGCGATGCGAGCTGCCAGATCAGCTTGTTGAACGCGTCGCGGTTCGCCGCGTAGCCCAGCGCGCCGCGCTCGGTCGTGAAGTAGAACTGATACCACCACTGGAATTCGGCCTGCGGCGGCAGCGGCTTGCGGTTCGCTTCCTGGCTGCCGATCAGGTAGCCGCTCACCGACACCAGCGCCTTCACGCGCTGCGGCCACAGCGCCGCGATGATGTCGGCCGTGCGCGCGCCCCAGTCGTAGCCGCCGAACACCGCGCGGTCGATCTTCAGCACATCCATCAGCGCAATGATGTCGACGGCCGTCACGGCCTGCTGGCCGTTGCGCACCGTGTCGGCCGAACGGAACGTCGTCGACCCGTAGCCGCGCAGGTAAGGCACGATCACGCGATAGCCGGCCGCGACGAGCAGCGGCGCGACTTCCGCATAGCTGTAGATGTCGTACGGCCAGCCGTGCAGCAGGAACACGACCGGGCCGTTCTTCGGCCCGAGATCCGCATACCCGACGTTGAGCACGCCCGCGTCGATCTGGTGGATCGTGCCCAGCGACGCGACGCCGGCCGCGCGCTTCGCAGGCGCTGCATCGGGCGCCGACTGCGCGTGCGCCAGGGCGCTGAAGCCGAGGTCGGCGAGGCTGAGGCTCGCCAGCGTCGTACCCAGGATCAGGCGGCGGCGGGTGTTCACGGTTTCGGGCATGGCTCGTTCTCCAGTGTCGATCGCTAAGGAAGGTGACCCGCGGCACGTGCGGGCACTCGGGAATCCGCATTCTCGGCAGCGGTGCATGGCATCGCGCCGCCGTGTGAATCGCTTCACCGGTTTTATACCCGAGCCCTGGCGAGGCTTTGTATCCCAACGTATCTGTCGGCGAACACGACACACGACGATTCAAAAATCGGGCGGGAATGCGGGTTCGCAGGGGGCCATGTGCCACGCGCCGGCCTGCCCCGGCGATGGCGTGGCCACGCTCCGCCTCTCGCTTCGGCGCCGAAACGCGGCGATACTACGCCGCTTGCCGTGACAACCCACCCGATTGCAGGTGACCAATTTGACCGATGCCGACGAACAAGACGCTCCCGTGCAACAGGCGAGCATGAACGGGCCGCCGCTCTGGCTCGCGACCATCCTGACCGCGTTCGGGCTTGCGGCGCTCCTGCTCGCGTGGTTCTCCGGATACGCCACCGCCTACTGCGACACGCTTGGCGATGCCGTCGTCTGGGTCGTGTTTGTCACGGCGGCTTTCGTTTTTGCCGCCTTCAGGTACAACTGGAACATCTTGCCGGTCGGGCTGGTTGCCTGCATCGCGCTCGCCGCGGTCGTCCGGCGGCTTCCGCGTTTCAAGGTCACCTGGCGTCGATTTTTGATCGTGCTGCCTTGTGTCTATGCCGCGATGACGCTTTTCACGTGGCTGAGGGACGTACACGGCACGTGCCGGATCATCTGAAGGTGACCGCCCCACCCCGCCGATGAACACCGGCCGCATGTCGGCCGGCCCGCATTCACCGCTCGAACCACGCCGCTGCACGAAGCCGTTCAGTCCTTCCGGTCCGGCAGGATATGCGCGCGAATCGAGCGGCCCCGCCACGAGATGTGATCGATCCGGGCGCGCAGCGTGTAAAGCGCCACCGACGACAGCGTGTCGAACCGAAGCAGTGCGATGGGGGTGCCGATCCCGGCCGGCACGCGCTCGATCGCATCGAACAGCGGGAATCCATGCCGCGCCAGGAACGCGCCGACCTCGTCGTCGCGCGCGTGTTCTTCGACATTGACCAGCAGTAGTTCAGCCATGAGGATTCCTTGCTCGTTCGCCCGTCACCCGATCAGCCGGTGCGTATGGCGCGCGATCATCAGCTCTTCGTCGGTCGGGATCACCCACGCCGATCCGCGGCTCGATGCCGTCGTGATCAGCGGCCCGCCCGTGCCGTTCGCGTCGACATCGATCTCGACGCCGAGCCACGCCGCACGGCGCAACACCCCTTCGCGAACCGCCGCCGCGTGCTCGCCGATCCCCGCCGTGAACACGACGGCGTCGATGCCCTCCATCGCGGCCGCAAGCGAACCGAGTTCGCGCGCGATGCGGTAGACGTACAGCTCGATGGCGAAGCGCGCGTGCGGATCGTCGCTCGCGAGCAGGGTGCGCATGTCGCTCGACATACCGGACACGCCGAGCAACCCGGAACGCCGATAGAGCAGATCCTCGACGGCGCGCACGTCCATCCCGAGTGCTTCCATCAGGAAGATCACGACGCCCGGATCGAGGTTGCCACAACGCGTGCCCATCGGCAGCCCGTCGAGCGCCGTGAACCCCATCGTGCTCGCGACGCTCTTGCCTGCCACGAGCGCGCACATGCTCGCGCCGTTGCCGAGATGGGCGACGACCGTGCGCCCGCGCGCCGCCGTCGGCGCGACGTCGGGCAGCACGCTCGCGATGTACTCGTACGAGAGCCCGTGAAAACCGTACCGGCGCACGCCCCGGCTGGTGATCGACGCGGGCAGCGCGAACGCCTGGGTCACCGCGGGCTGCGTGCAGTGGAACGCCGTGTCGAAGCAGGCCACCTGCTCGACGCCGGGCTGCATCGTTTCGAGGATACGAATCGGCGTCAGGTTGTGCGGCTGATGCAACGGCGCGAGCGGGGTGAGTTTTTCCAGCTCGGCCACGATCTCGGGCGTGACGCGCACCGGGCCGCTGAAGCGTTGCCCGCCGTGCACGACGCGATGGCCCACCGCCGCGAGACGGTGCCCTTCCTGATGCGCGCCCAGGAACGCGGCGATCTGCTCGAGCCCTTCCTGATGGCCGAACGTATCGCCGCCGGCCCATTGCCGTTCGTGACGCTCCGCGTGGCGGTCGACGGCACTGAAGTGCGCCGTGGCCGTGTACAGGCCCTCGACCTGGCCATGCACGATCAGGCCGAGCGTGTCGCCGTGCACGTCGAATGCGGAAAACTTGATGCTCGACGAGCCGGCATTCAACACCAGAATCACGTCTGCCATGGCGTCACCCCGCGCGCCGGGCCGCTTCGCGCTGCACGTTCGCGACGAGCATCGCGACCGCACAGGAAGCCAGCCGGGTAATCAACGAATCGGCACGACTCGTCAGGATGACCGGCACGCGCGCGCCGAGCACGATGCCCGCCGCATCCGCGCCGGCCAGGAACGACAGGCTCTTGGCGAGCATGTTGCCCGCTTCCAGGTTCGGCACCATCAGCACGTTCGCGTGCCCGGCCACCGGCGAATCGATCTGCTTGATGCGCGCGGCTTCGGGATCGATCGCGTTGTCGAGCGCCAACGGGCCGTCGACGAGCGCGCCGGTGATCTGCCGCCGATCCACCATCTTGCACAGCGCGGCGGCTTCGAGCGTCGACGGCACTTTCGGGTTGACCGTCTCCATGGCCGAGAGGATCGCCACACGGACCTGCGGAAAATCCAGCGCATGCGCGAGATCGATCGCGTTCTGCAGGATGTCGACCTTTTCCTCGAGCGTCGGCGCGATATTGATTGCCGCGTCGGTCACGATCAGCGGATCGGCGTGCGCGGGCACGTCCATCACGAAGCAATGGCTGATGCGCCGGCCCGTGCGCAACCCGGAATCGTGCCGCACCACTTCGGCCATGAGTTCGTCGGTGTGAAGGCTGCCCTTCATCAGCGCGGACGCGCGGCCGTCGCGTACGAGCCGCACCGCCGCCGCTGCCGACGCCTCGCTGTACGGCGCATCGACGATCTCGTAGTCGCCGATCGGTAGCTGCAACTCCGCGGCGGTCGCTTCGATACGCGCACGCGGGCCGACCAGGATCGGCTCGATCAGCCCCTTGCGCGCCGCCTCCAGCGCGCCCTCGAGCGAGCTTCGATCGCACGGATGCGCGACGGCCGTCGGCATCGGCGCGAGCGCCTGGCAGTGTTCGATGAGGCGGCGATATTTCTCGTGTCGGGTTTCCATTGCGGTTCCTCGCTGTCCGTCACTGCACGCGTTCGAGTGTCGCCAGCGGCCCCCTGGCCGGTAGCGTGGCAGGCGGCGCGCCCAGTACCGCGCGAATGCGTTGCAGCGCCGCCCACTGTTGCTCGCTCACCGACGCGCTTTGCACGCGCGCGTCGCCCAGCAGCTTGTCCAGCAGCGTCAGCAGCCGCTGGCGGTCCTCCGGCCGGGCAAGCAGCACCGGCAGCGCGGCGACGGCCTGTTGGGGCGCGTAAGTCGCGATGATCTCCTGCTCGCCATAGATGCGCCGCCACTGGTCGGGCGGCAGGTTCGGCAGGTATTCGGCGTAGGTTTCGGCAAGCTCGCGCTCGGTCGCAAGCTGCGCCAGCGGAAACGGTTCGCCGCTGCGCTCGAGCAGAAACGCCGCGCGCGCAACCGCTTCGGTGTAGCCGCCACGCTCGATCGACGCGAGCGCCGCCTTCACGAACGGCAGGTCGCGAGGGTCCGCCGCCGCCGGCGCAGCCGCGTGACGGTCGCGATACTGCTCCCCGAAATGAAGCATGGCCGGCTGGGTGTACAGCGAGAAGAACAGCGACTCGATGCTTGCATCGCGCATCGCGCGGAAACAATCGAGCGACGCGCTGACGATATCCGAGCCACGCCGTTCGAGCTTGCGCCACGGCTCGATATCGTCGGCCGGCTGGCGGTGGGCCCTGACCATGTCGGCGGCTGGCTTCAGCCAGCGAAGCCAGGGATTCAGGTCCGAAAACGCCCAGCGCTGGAAGCGCAGCGGATGAAAGTCGCGCAACAGGTGCGCCGTGGTCTCGTTCGATGCCTGCTGCACGTATGGCTGCATGAACAGTTCATACGCGCGCTGCGTGAATTCGGACAGCGCGGCGACGGCCTCGAACGCTTGCTCGTCCTTGCGCCCGAAGCGGTTGAAGTATTGCGCGATCTCTTCCAGACGGTGCTCGGCGAAGGTGACGTCGTACGTGACCTTCCCGTCGGCGCCCTTTACCTCCTCGATCGACATCGCATAGAGGCCGGGCGGCAGCGTTTCGACGGCATCCAGCACGCTGACGATCTGCGCGTGCTCCTTCTTCGCGACCTTGCCGGACACGAAGATGCCGAGATGCCCCACGTCCTCTTCCACCAACCCGATGATGACCTGCCCGCGCGACTTGATCTCCTCCGTGCTGCCGTAGATGTCCGTGACCCAGTTGAACGCCTGCTGCGGCGGCGTGATGTTGTCGCCCATCGACGCGAACAGGATGATCGGCGAGCGGATCTCGCGCAGGTCGAACGCCTTGCCCGATCCGTCTTTCACTTCGCCGGACCAGAGCTTGTTGCCGATGAACAGGTTGCGCGTGATCCATTCGATCTCGTCGCGGTTCATCAGGTAGTAGCCGCCCCACCAGCGCTCGAACTCGAGGAAGCGCGGCGGCTCGGTGTCGATGTGGTCGTACACGTGGTAATACTTGTCCCACAACGTGTTCGCCGGATTCAGGTTCTCGAAGTTCTGCACGAGATAGGCGCCGTCGAACTTGCCGTTGCCCAGGTCCGACGCGAACGACGCGAGCCACGTGCCGCCGAGTATGCCGCCGGCATAACGCATCGGATTGTCGCCGGGCCCGTCGCTCCACGCGCCGCTCCAGTACGACATCGGGGCGCCGTTGATGACGATCGGGCCCGTATCGTCCGCCGACGAACTCGCGAGCATCATCGCGGCCCAGCCGCCCTGGCAGTTGCCGACGATGGCCGGCTTGAGGCTGTCCGGATGCAGCTCCCGCACTTTCCGCACGAACGCCTGTTCCGCGGCGCACACGTCGAGCAACGTCTGGCCGGGCTCGGGCTCCTGGAAGAACACGACGAAATACACGGGATGCCCCGCGCGCAACGCCACGCCGACTTGCGAATCGTCCTTGAAGCCGCCGATACCGGGGCCGTGCCCGGCACGCGGATCGATGATCAGGTAGGGCCGCTTGCCGGCGTCGACGATCACGCCATCCGGCGGCTGGATGTGAACGAGCGCGTAATTGACGGGCCGTGCGAACTGCCGGCCGTCGAGCACGACGTCGTAGTCGAAATGCAGCACCGGCTTGAGCCCCTCGGCCATGCGCTCGACATATTGCGTGCCGCGCTCGCGCAGCGTGTCCCAGAACAGCAGCGCGCGCTGTGCAGCGTCGACCGCGTAATGCCACGTGCCCAGCGGCGAGAACGGCATGGCAAACGGGGCGGCGCCCGGCTCCTGGCCGGGGCCGTCGCTGCCGTCGAGTGCTTCGCCCAACCGTTTCCCGTACTGTTCCAGCGCGTGCTGCGTGCGCTTTTGCAGGACGTGGACAATCTCCGTGGCGATCTCATGACTGCGCGCCAGTTGCGTGGCAGCATCCATAACACTGTTCTCCAGAGGGGCAAGGTGAATCTCGACGCATTCCGGGAGCGGCCGCCTCGCGTCAGCCGAGCACGTGCATCCCCGCGTCGATGTAGTGAATACCGCCGGTCATCGCGCGTGCGGCATCGCTGGCGAGAAAGGTGCACAGCGCACCGACGTCGTCGATGTCGAGCGGACGGCGCAATGGCGCACGGCGGGCGGTGTCGTCAAGCAGGTGATCGAAGTTAGGCAGCCCGGAGGCCGCCCGCGTGGCCAGTGCGCCGGGCGACACCGCATGCACGCGAATGCCGGCCGGCCCCAGCTCGACAGCGAGGTATCGGACGGTGGCCTCCAGCGCCGCCTTGACCGGGCCCATCACGCCGTACTCCGCGATGACCTGGTCGGCACCGATATAGGTCATCGCCATCAGGCTTCCACCGGACGTCATGAACGGCTCGGCCAGTTTCGCCATCCTGATGAACGAGTGGCAGGAGGTATCCATCGCGAGGGCGAACCCTTCCGGCGAACTGTCGACGACCCGCCCGTGCAGATCGGCCCTGGGTGCATAGGCAACGGCATGCAACAGAAAATCGAGGCCGCCCCACTGTTCGCCGATCGTGTCGAACACCTCGCGCATCTGGTCGGCCCGGCTCACGTCGAGCGGCATCGCAATCGCCGGCTTCAGCTGGTCGAGCAGCGGCTCGATGTACGGCAACGCCCGGTCGGATTGCCAGGTCACCGCCAGCTCGGCACCCGCCGCATGAAAGGCGCGCGCACATCCCCACGCGATGCTCTGCTCGTTCGCCAGGCCGACGACGATGCCTCTTCGACCTTCAAGCGGGCGCATGCCATCGCAAGCCATGCGTGACTCGCGCACGTCGTTATTCGTCATCGCGAAACCTCGGGTCGTATTTTTTCACCGGGCGAAACCGTGAAAAAGCCGATTCGGCTTTTTGCCGCGTGCCAATAAACAGGATGATCCGTCCGCACTCAGGTGCAGTCGCGAATCATTGTATTGAGGGTTTCAATACATCAGGCAATTCACGCGATATATTTTGATTTTTATCAAAATCGCTTTTTAATCAAATAATTACGATGGAATGTTTCTTCCAGAAGGGGGCTGGTTCATCGATATGTCATTCAATCGTGAACGGAAGCGCCGTGCCGTTTCTGCTGTAAAACGGCCGCTTTGACGGGTAACGCCGGCAGCCATAACGACGCTACGGTGAATTCCGGAACGTGCACGACGGAAGCAAACGCCGGCCGCATCCGCACCGGCCCGCGTTCGCCCATCCTCCCTCGCTTACACGCGCCGCAACGGCCGGAACCCGGCACGCACTTCACGCGCGAACAACTCCGGCTCCTCCCATGCCGCGAAATGCCCGCCCTTGTCGACTTCGTTGAAGTAGATCAGGTTGTGATAGCTGCGCTCGGCCCAGCTGCGCGGCGCCTGGTAGATCTCGCCCGGAAACACCGTGATCGCGGCCGGCAACGCGATATCCACCGCATTGAAGTTGTTCGAGTGATCCTCCCAGTAGATCTGCGCGGCGGACGTCGCGGTGTTGGTCAGCCAGTACAGCGAGATGTCGTCGAGAATCTCGTCGCGCGGGATCGAACGCTCGGGCACGCCGCCGCTATAAGTCCACTGCGAAATCTTGTCGTACATCCACGCTGCCTGCCCGGACGGCGAATCGGCGAGTGCATAGCCGACCGTCTGCGGGCGCGTGACCATCATTGCCGAGTAACCGCAGTTGTCGCGATAGAACGTCGCGAGCTTCTCGTACGCGGCCTTCTCCTTCGGCGACAGCGACGCCGGCGCGGGTGCATCGGTCGCGAGCAGCGTCGCGATATCCGGCGGCACCGTCGCCGGCATGTTCACGTGAATCCCGGCCAGGCCCTGCACGCGCTGCATCGCCATCCGGTGCGAGATCACCGAGCCGCAGTCGCCGCCCTGCGACACGAAGCGCGTATAACCGAGCCGCGCCATCAGCTCGCCCCACGCGCGCGCGATGTGGTCGGAACCCCAGCCGGTCTGCGTCGGCCGGCCCGAGAAGCCGAAGCCCGGCAACGACGGCACGACGACATGGAACGCATCGTCGGCGCTCGCGCCGTGCGCGGTCGGGTCGGTCAGCGGGCCGATCGCCTTCAGCAGCTCGAAGATCGAACCCGGCCAGCCGTGCGTCATGATCATCGGCATCGCGTTCTCGTGCCGCGAGCGCACGTGGATGAAATGAATGTCGAGCCCGTCGATTTCCGTGATGAACATCGGGAAACCGTTCAGGCGCGCCTCGCCCTTGCGCCAGTCGTAATCGGTGCCCCAGTAGCGCAGCAGCGCCTGCATGCGCGCCAGCCGCACACCCTGCGATTCGTCGGCGACGGTCTCGCGGCCCGGCCAGCGTGTTGCCGCGATGCGGCGGCGCAGGTCGGCGACGGCTTCGTCGGGAATGTGCGCGGTGAACGGGCGTATGCCGCTCGCGCCGGTCGCGGCATGCAGCGCCGTGGGCAGCATCGCCGAGACCCCTGCGGCCACGGACGTGGCAAGCAGGTGGCGACGCATCGGGGAAAACGGTGTGGAAGACATCGTTCGGCATCTCCTTTCGTGAAGTGGAAAGTGAACATGCCGCGCGCGGGGCCGCGCCTTCGCTTTCAATCCGGCGCGCCCGGCTCACGCGGCGTCGCCCATTTGAAAGGTCTGATGTATCCCGGATTTGTCTGGTTTGTACGCGTTTGTAGCGGCGGCGCGGCGAGCGGCACGGCCGCTGCGGCCGCTCGCCCGCGCGACGCTTACAGCGCCTTGACGATCGCGCCGTCGACGCGAATGTTCTGCCCGGTGATGTAGCCCGCGCCGTCGGACAGCAGGAACGCGACCGTCTTCGCGATCTCGCCGGTCTTGCCGAAACGGCCGGCCGGGATGCGTGCGACGATCTCCGGCGTTTCCGGCCAGCTGTCGATGAAGCCCGGCAGCACCGCGTTCATCCGGATGTGCTCGGCCGCGTAACGTTCCGCGTAAAGACGCGTCCATGCGCTCAGCGCCGCGCGCAGTGCCGACGAAACGGGCATCGGCTGCTCGGGCGCGTCCGCCGCGAAGCTCGAGATGTTGACCGCCGCGCCGCCGCCCTGCTTCTGGAAGATCGGCGTCACACGGCGCATCACACGCACCACGTTCAGCAGGATCAGGTCGAGCCCGGCATGCCAGTTGTCGTCGGTGATCGCCAGCAGCTCGCCCTTCGGCGGATGCCCGGTGTTGTTCACGACCGCATCGATGCGGCCGTAGCGCGCGAGCGTTTCCTGCACGAGCCGGTCGATGTCGGCTTCTTCCGTCACCGAACCCTGGATGCCGAACCCGCCCAGTTCCTCGCCGAGCGCCACCGCGCTGCCCGACGGCGACATCAGCGCGACGCGATAGCCCGTCGCCGCCAGTTCGCGCGCGATCGCCGCGCCCATGCCCTTGCCCGCCGCCGTGATCAACGCCACTTTTTCTACAGTCACGATCTGCTCCTCATTCGAATCCTGCCGCCGCGCAACCGCCGTTCGGTGCGCCATGGTGGTAATGTAGGCGCATCGATACCCACTGTCGAACCAGTATTTCTGCCTCCAGTCGATAGTTTTTCTACAGCCTGACGATGCCGCCTCGCCCCTCCCGCCTGCCGCCGCTGAATGCGCTCCGCGCGTTCGAAGTGTCCGCGCGGCACCTCAATTTCCGCGCCGCCGCCGACGAGATCGGCGTCACGCAGGGCGCCGTCGCGCAGCAGGTGCGCCACCTCGAGGACGTGCTCGGCCTGAAGCTGTTCGAACGCCTGCCGCGCGGCCTCGCGCTGACGCACGACGGCGCCGCGTATTTCTCCGACGTCCAGCGCGCGCTGCACGCGATCGCCGACGCGACCGACAAGCTCGTGAAGCGGCGCGCCGCGCTGACCATCAGCACGACGCCGTCGTTCGCGTCGAAGTGGCTGATCCCGCGGCTCGCGCACTTCACCGACGCACATCCCGACTACGACGTGCGCGTGATCGCCGACCCGCAGATCGCGACGTTCCGCCACGACGGCGTCGATCTCGCGATCCGTTACGGCAAGCCGCCGTTCGGCAAGCATCTCGCCACGCACGCGCTGTTCCCGCTCGACGTGTGTGCCGTGTGCAGCCCCGCGCTGCTGGCCGCGCCGGCGTCGCCGCGCGCGCTTGCAAGCCACGTGCTGCTGCACGACGCGCACGACCTGTGGCCAGAGTTCCTCGCCGCGATGCCGGAGCCCGTCGACCTCGATCCGCACAAGGGGCTGCGCTTCAACCAGACGTCGCTCGCGATCGATGCGGCCGTCGCCGGCCAGGGCATCGCGCTCGCCACCGATCCGCTCGTCGAGCGCGACATCGCCGCCGGCCGGCTGTGCAAGCCGTTCGATTTCGCGTTTCCGCTGTCGATGGGGTTCTATCTCGTGTATCCGGCCGAACGGCGTGATGACGACGCCATCGTCGTGATGCGCGAGTGGATGACCGCGCAGGCGGCGTCGGACGGGCGGCCGCCCGATTCGCCCGGTAGCCGCGGCGCGGGAAGCAGCGCTTAGGCGCCGTGTGCGATCCCGGGCAGCCGGCGGCCAACCCCGCAACGGGCGATATGCCGCGAGGAGATGATCCGATGGGATGGGAAGAAAGATACGGCGGCATCTGGACGGGCGTGGTGATGCCCGGCGAGCAACCCGTTGCCGAAACGCATCTCGCCGATCGGCATCTGCTCACGCTGATTGTGCAACGGCCCGATGGCCTGTATCGGGCCGTCGTCCTCGGGCATCATCCCGATCCGCAGTGGCGTCTGCCGTTCTGGGGAGAAGTCATTGCGCCCGCGATCGTCGGGTCGATCGATGACGGGGAGCAGTACCTCGCCGCGGCATTGGCCCGTCACGTCGAAAGCGGCGCGTGAGCAGTCCGGCTCAGGGCGCGACCCACCGGCCTTCGTAGCCGCCTTCATGCAGGTCGAACACCGCGCGGCGATGGCCGGCGCGCGCGAGTTCGAGCCAGTCGATGCGCGTCACACTCACGTGAAGCAGGCAGAAGTTCTCGTAACCGTCGTCGTCGGGATTGGCGCGCGGGCTCGCCGACACATGCGCGGCTTCAGGCGACTCGACCGGCGTACCCGGCGGCAACGGTGCGCGATACAGCAGCAGCGTATGCGGTCGGCTCGATTGCCAGATCGCGCGGCGTTGCGCTTCGTCGTCGCAGATCGATGCAACGCCCTCCGCGCGAATCTGCACGAGCGCATCGAGATCGCTGGCGACGAGCGCGATGCGCGGATCGCGCCGCAGCTCCGCGACCTTCTCCGAGCGCACATCAGTATGAAACGACAGCACACGATCGGCACGGCTCGCCTGACGCAACACGATCGTGCGTACCTTCGGCGCGCCGTCGATACCGAGCGTCGCGGCCTGCAGCATCGTGAACGGCGAACGCTGCGCGCTCACGCCGGATTCGAGGCAGGACCAGAGGCGCTCGTACGTTTGCGCGAGCGATTCGGAAGTTGAGTCGGACATGGCGAAGCGGCGATCGTGCGTGTTGCGGTCGCGCAAGCTTAACCGCTTGCGGCGGCGCCGGCACGCGTGCCGCACGCCGGCCGTCGCCGTGCGGCTCAGTTGTAGCCGAGGACGACCGGCGCCGCGTCGCCGATGTCGTCCGCCGGCTGGGCGCCGAAGCGGCCGAGCACGTCGGCCACATACTGCGGCCCTGCGCTGATCTGCGACGAGCGGTGCGCCACGGGCCGGTTATCGCCCGCGCCCGGTGCTGCGCCCATCGATACGGTGTCGTTGACGGTGATATTCACGTTGTTGTCTCCTCACGCGGCGAGCGCCGCTCCATACGCGCGCACGAGGCGCGCGACGCCTTCCCGGATCGCATCGACGTCCGGCGCGGCGAACGACAGGCGCAGCGATGCCGCGTCGACGTTGTCCGCGAAGAACGCCTTGCCCGGCACGAACACGATCTTGTTCGCGATCGCCTGTTGCAGCAGCACGTCCGACGACACCGCGCCGATCCGCGCCCACACGAACATCCCGCCTTCGGGACGATGAAATTCGATCGCATCGCCCAGGCCGTCGCGCAATGCGTCGCACATCGCATCGCATTTGCGCTGGTACGCGGCCGTGATGCGCGGCAAATGACGTTCGAGCGCGCCGTCGGCCAGATATTCGGCGGCGGTCGCCTGCGTCCACGGCGTGCTGCACAGGTCGACCGTCTGCTTCGCGATCACGCAGCGGCGTGCGATCTCGGCCGGCGCGATCGTCCAGCCCACGCGCAGCCCCGGCGCGACGATCTTCGACAGGCTCGCGAAATGCACGATCCAGTCGCGTGCGCCGTCCACTTCGTCGGCCAGCGCAAGCATCGACGGCACGGCTTCGCCCGCGAAACGCAGGTCGCCGTACGGATCGTCCTCGACGATCAGGAAGCGGTATTGCACCGCGAGACGCAGCAGCTTCAGCCGTCGTTCGCGCGTGAGCGTCGCGCCCGTCGGGTTCGCGAAGGTCGGGACCGTGTAGAGCAGCTTCGGCTGCGCGATCGCGCCGGATGAAAGCTGTTCGCCGAGACGATCGACGTCGAGCCCCGCGCCGTCGACCGGAATCGTCACGATGCGCGCCTGCTGCAGACGCATCGCCTGCAGCGTCGCCGGATAGGCCGGCTGCTCGGTCAGCACGACGTCGCCGGGCGACACCATCACGCGCAGCAACAGGTCGAGCCCCTGCTGCGAACCGGTCGTGACGAGCAGCTCTGCCGCCGTGCACGCCACACCGCGACGCGCCATCAACGCGATCAGTTGCTGCTTCAGTTCGGCGAGGCCATCGGTCGGGCCGTATTGCAGGCAGCGCACCGGCTGCGCGTACGCGCGCCCGGCGGCCGCGTTCAGGCCGTCGACGTCGAACAGGTCGCTGGCCGGATAGCCGCCCGCGAAGGAAATCATGCCCGGTTCGGACAGGTACTTGAACAGTTCGCGGATCGGCGAGCCGGCGGGATTCTGGAATGAAGGGGTGAACGCGTACATGTCGTCGTGAGCTGGATGGTGCGGGCGGCCGGGATAGCCGCCAGGTACCGGCCACCGCGGCGCTTCTGGCGCCACGGCGGCGAAATCGAGCCACGATTGTCGATAGTCATTAAGGCTGCGGCAAACGATATCTATGCACTAGGTCTTGCGGTTTGGTCATCAAATGGGGCGCGGGCGGGAGCAGCAAATCGACGGTCGGCCCCGTACGCCGGCGTGCCGGCACCGGGTGCCGGGCACGCGTTGCCGCCGGAAAGCCAATCCGCCCGATTGTTTCGCCGCCCGCTCCCTTGCCCCCGGTTCGCCGGAACCGGGCCGAATCAGTGCGCCGTGCCCACCGGCACGGCCGGCGGCGGCTTCGGCTTCCACGTCGAGAGCGTGCGCGTGAGGTCGTCCGACACATAGTGCGGACCATCGAACAGGTAGACCGGATAACCGCGATACGCCAGCAGTTGCTTGCCCAGCTCGTCGGCGCTGGCCGAACGGAATCCGCCCCGCTCGGCAGGCCTGAACGCCTCGGCGATGACACGCACGCGTTTTTTTCCCAACTTTGCAACCAGTTCGTCGAGGTAGGCGCGCGCGACATACGGCTCGCGGGCATAGACACCGCAACCGTCCTGGAAGAACACGCCGACGTCCGCGGGCAGCCACGCCGCGAGCCAGTCCGCGAGCGCCTTTCCGCCGATGTTGGTCTGGTCGTACACGCTCACCCAGAGCGGCCGCGGCAGCCGTTGCAGGACGGCGGCGAGCTTTGGCGCGTCCTGCCAGGTCGGATCGATCTCGACCGGGAAGTAGTAGCCGGTGACATGCAGCGGAACCGGTGCGCGCGCCACTTCCAGCGACTGGTCGGCGAGCGTCGACAGATGGGTGCGCGCCCGTTTTTCGTCCTGGTAGCCGGCCAGCCCCAGGATGACGTTCCTGGCCCACGGCTCACGACCGATGCGCTCCCAGTCGGGAAGGTGCGCGGCAGGCTGGATCGAGGTGCTGGCGATGAACGCGGTATCGTCGACGACGGTCCATTGAATCAGCAGATCGTGAATGCCGAGCATCTGCCAGTTGCCGACCGGATTCGTCGTCGAGTTGTCCACCTGCCAGACGATGCCGTCCGCGTGCACGTCGTGCGCGGTCCAGCTGCAGGCGGCCACGACGAGCGAGGCGCCGATCGCCGCGAGCGTCGCCGCCCGGGGCGAACGCGGCGCGACTGAAAGCGGGCCCGGTCGCGCGGCGAGCCGAAGCCGGCCCATACGCCGTTGAATCCTGCGCCAGGCCGGGATCGCGTATGGGGTCATCGCTGGCTCTCCGGAAGCATGCCTGCGCGTCATCGTAGCCGATCGAACGCAAACGTGCGACCCGCATTGCCGATGCGGGTCGCACGGGGCTGTCGCTCCGCCTGCGTCACTTGGCCGTCGTGCCGTCCACCCACTTGTAGCCGAGATTCGTAATGCCGGTAATCATGCTCTGGAAGTCCTGGAGCGCCGGCAATCCGAGATCCGGTTCAAGCCAGTACGGATGGAAGAAGAACGACGCGAAACCATCGCGTACCGCCAGGCCGTACTGGGCATTGGTCACGATTTGCTGCCACGTGTACGTGATGCACGAGAACGGGTCGATATTGCAGATGTTGTACTGCACGCTGCCCAGGTTCTCCGGAACGATCCGCTGCCCGTAGTAATCGGCGTTGATGATGTACGGGAAAAACTGCCCGGCCGAGAAGTCCTGGTTGGCGGCACCCGTTCCGAGTTGCGGCTTGGTCGACGTGTAGTACACGGCCCGCTGGAACGTGGTCGGGAACGTGAGGGCTGTCGCCGACGACGCGGCCGGCGACATCTGGTACTGCGGCGCGGCCCAGCCGACGATCTTGTAGCCGTTGAGCGTGAACTCGAGCAGGCCGTCGGCCATCCTGCCTTCCGCCCACGGGATGGAGTCCTCATCAACCGGCCGGTTCTGTACCGCGTACCAGAACTCGTAGTCGCTGCCGCTGACTGCATTCAGCAGGTTCGGCGTCGAATCGTACTGGTGCGTGTAGCCGTGCATCACGATCGAGCCGCCGCGCGCGAGCGCGTAGTTCAGTGCCCTCTTGAGGCCGGTTGCCTGCGCCAGATGGATCGTCTCCGGCACGCCGCCGTTGTAATAGCCGTTCGGGTCCGTATACAACGGGATGGTTGCCATCGTGAACGGAATGTGCTTCGAGTACATGTAATTCGTCAGCTGCTGCATCGAACTCGTCGTCGTATACGCGTCGAGGTCTTCCAGACGGACGAGCGCACGGTGATTCACCGGTGCATTGGTCTGCAGGATGTCGTGCAGGATGTCGCAGATCACCAGGTAGCGATCCGTCGGGCCGATGTAGGAAAACGGCATGTCCGCGAAGTACCAGAAGTTGCCCGAGCGCATGATGTACGGCGCGGTTGCCCCGCTCTGGCTGTTCTTGATGGTGACGAGCGCCTGCGCCTTGGTGGAATCGACGACCTGGGTCAATCCAATGTCCGGATCCGCGCTGATGACGCCCGTCGACGCGTTATAGGCGTAGTACTTGACCATCGACAGGTTCTTGTACGTGACCGTATCGTAGAAGCCAGGATTCGGATTGCTCGCCGACGGCGTCGCGTTCATCCCCGCGAGGCCCACGAAGCTGAACCCGAAGGTCTGATTGAACGTGAAGGCCGTGTTCCAGGCCAGTTGCCACAAGTTGTACTTGAACCAGACCACCGTCTTCTTGGTGGTCATCACGTCGCTCATGAACGCCGTCGGAATCGGGTTGTTGTAGTAGTCGCCGATATAGAACGTGACGTCGTGGCTCCCGACCATGCCGGACGTGTAGTTCTGGATCGGAACCAGATCGATCGTCGCATTGAAATGGCCAAGCAGGTTTCTCAGCATGATGCTGTACATCAGACCGAGCTTCGAATACGGGTCGTTGGCCGGGTTGTCGTACAGCACGAGCGTGTGCGCTGTGGTGGCCTGCGCGTGCGCGGTGCCCGGCAATGTCATTTGCGCGAGCCCCGCTAGCAGGGCGATGACGAGCAAGATCTTTTTCATGGCCGTTTCTCCCTAGTCACGTTGCACATTGCCGTTGAGTTTCTTGACGGAATTCTTGCTGAACTTCGGGCGCCCCGTTTCCTTGTATGCCTTCTCCCAATCCTCGTCGGACATCCCTGCTTTCACGTTGACCTGGGCCGAGCCGTTCGGCAGCGGAGGCGGCTTGATGTTCATGACGGAAGCGTTGCTTGTCGCCTGCGCATTCGCATCCTGAACGCCGACGGCGACGGCGAACGTGGTGATCAATGCGACGAGTGATCCGGCGATGCTCAACCCGTTTCGAAAAGATTCATTGCGATGCGAAGGCATGATTTTCATCCTTTGATATGCAAAATAAGTTCATCTCGCTCGCGAGACGAGCATCGAGAATCACCCTCCGGAATCGGGGCGCCATGTCGTTAATTTTTGCTGCGCAATTGAAACCAGACAAATAAATCCGGGAGGAGATGGCTTTACTTTCAAGCTAGATCCGTACCATCGGTCGCAAATGGGCATGCGCCAAGGGAGTGAAATTCACGCATCGACGCCACTCGAAAATTGGGCCGATAAAACGTTTCAGGCATGCAACGCGGCGGTGTCATGAATTTAATCGGACAAACGCGCGAACCCTGTTCGTACGATTCAGGGAAAACCAGTCAATCGCCGCGCTTCTCTGAGCGCAACGCGAAGATTTCCTCCGGTGACATGCATGTGCAATGACGACTGAAGCACCGGCTTTCCGGTTCGACGCCTGTTTATCCGGCTGGTCACCGCCGGAATCGTGTGGCGATTTCCCGAAAGCGACGATCGGGGCCCGGCAGAGGGTCGGAAAACGATGTGTCATCCGGTCGATCGACGGCGTGTTTCAGCACTGAAACATTTGGCTCGGATTCGGCAGGCCAATCCCGTGCGGCCCCCTGCGACGCACGTAACGTCAAGGGTCGCGCAGCGATGGCGCACGACTTGCTACATGAGCTGTGTGCTGCGGAGTCGGTGCGCGGGGGCACTGCGCAAGCGTCGGGTGGAGAGCGGCGGCAGGCGATCAGGAATGCAGGGACGGAGGCAGGCAAGCAAGCGGGAAACGGGCTGTCAAAAAGTCATCCACTGAACACGTTGCATCGTTCGCGATGCAACGTGACCACATCGAGAAAGCTCGCGTGCTGCCGGCTTTTTCGAGCGGCGGGAATTCGCGCGGCGCAAGCCACGGAGTGGACGTGACGGGGCCGGCGAGGACGGGGAACTTTCGTCTTTCGTCGATACGAGGGGAAATAATCAAATACAAGATAAAAGCGCGGAAAAAATGATGGATAACATGATTTGGAGTGCGTACTTATACGCACTTAACCTTGTCGCCATTGTGACCGCAATTGTCATCCTGGTAAGCACACTGGATGACCTCACGCTGGATGCCTGTTACTGGTCGTTTGAAATCCGGCGCATCCTGCGTCGTGAAAAATCTCAAACGATCGATATCGGCATGCTGCGCGCACTGGAAGAACGGCATCTGGCGCTGATGGTACCGGCCTGGAAGGAATACGACGTGATCGCCAAGATGATCGAAAACACCTTGGCGACCCTCGAGTACGAGCGCTACGTGATATTCGTCGGCACCTATCACAACGATGCCGAAACCACGGCCGAGGTCGAACGCATGGTCCGCCGGTACCCGGGCAGGGTCACGCGCGCGACCGTCATGAACGACGGGCCGACCTGCAAGGCGGACTGCCTGAACTGGATCGTCGAAGCGATCCTGCGCTACGAAGCGGTCCACCGAATTCAATTCGCGGGCGTCGTCATGCACGACTGCGAGGACGTCATTCATCCGGTCGAACTCAAGTATCTCAACCACGCGGTCGCGGATAGCGACCTGGTCCAGCTTCCCGTGCTGTCCTTGCCGCGAAAATGGAACGAGTTCGTCGCCGGATGCTACCTGGACGACTTCAGCGAAACGCACCAGAAGGATGTGCCGGTTCGGGCCCGCCTGACCGGCATCGTCCCGGGCGCGGGCGTTGCATCGTGCTATAGCAGGCGCTCGATCGAAGCGGCGATGAAGGAACGCAACGGCGCGCCGTTCAACACCAGTTCGCTGACCGAGGATTACGACTTCAGCTTCCGGTTGAGAGACCTGGGGATGAAGGAAACCTTTGCATGCATTCCATTGACGGGCATCACGCGCGATGCAGCGGAAAGACGCGCAACGGGTAGCGTCGCCGATCGCAACCTGCTGGCCACGCGCGAGTATTTTCCGAAAACATTTCGTACAGCGTACCGTCAGCGCACGCGCTGGATCCTCGGCATCGCCTTTCAGGGCTGGGAACAACTCGGCTGGAAAGGCAACCTTCTCACCCGATACATGTTCTTCCACGATCGCAAGGGCATCGTGACCTCGCTGTTTTCGGTCATTGCCTATGGCGTGCTGATCAACTTCCTGTTGCTCGGCGCACTTCAGCGATCCATCCATGTCATCCCCGTCGGCGCCCCGCTCGTCATGGCGAGCCACTGGGTCGCGCCGCTGCTGTGGATCAACACCGCCATGCTGTTCGCGCGGGCCGGGCAGCGTTTCCACTTCGTCAGCAAGCTGAACGGCCCGACCCAGGGGCTGCTGTCGATCCCGCGGATGTTCGTCAACAACCTGATCAATTTCTACGCGGTTTGCCGCGCGTGGCGCATCTATATCGGCCACCTGGTGACCGGCAAGCCCATCGCCTGGGACAAGACCAGCCATACCTATCTGTCGAACGAAGCGCTCGGGAAAGCACGCATGAAAGTCGGCGAGATCCTGGTCGGCTGGGGCGTGGTCACGCTGGAGCAATTGCAGGCGAGCCTCGATAAGCAGCTGACCTGCGGCAAACGGCTGGGTGAACTGCTGGTCGAAGGCTGCGCGATATCCGCCGAATCGCTCGCGGATGCGATCGCCGAGCAAGCCGAACTGCCCCGGGTGAGCCTCGGCAACGTCGCGGTAGGCCACTTCGCGGATTCGCTGGCATTCGAGCTCCAGTACGCATACCACGCCGTCCCGTTTTCGACCGCGGAAGACGGCACGTTGAACGTTGCGGTCGGGCGACCGCTCACGCCGGACGAACAGGACGTCGTGCGGCGCGGCGCCCGATCGAACGTGGCCTACTTCATCGCCTGCGATGCGGAGATTGCCGCCGAACTCTCCCGGCACTCGCGCTTCGTCGAACTCGCCCGCGTACGCGACGGCGACCCGGCGGCGCAGCAAGGCGCCCTCGTGACGAAACCGTCGGGAGAACAGGCATGAAGCATTCGAAACCCCCGATCGCGGCCGGCCTCAAGCGCTGCGCACGGTTGAGCGCACTGGCGATCGCCGTGTCGCTGGCGTGGCAGGCGCCGGCCTTCGCCGCGCAGCCGCTGACGCCCAAAGCCTACCGGCTCGCCGACAGCGCCTACAAGGCGATCAATGCCGGCGACCTGCCGCTCGCGGAAGTGTATGCATCGCGCGCCATCAGGATTCAGCCCGGTAGCGAACAGCTCGGGCTGCTGCTCGTCGACGTATACAGGCGGGAAGGAAAGGTCGACGAAGCGGACGCCTTGGTGGAATCGCTGACGGTTCGTTTTCCGAAGAGTGCGGCGGTGCGTGCGCAGCATGGCTACCTGGCGCAGCGGCAGATGCACTACGACGTCGCCTGCAGCGATTTCTCGGCCGCCGTCGCAACCGGGAAATGGAGCAAGGAGCAGCAGCGCAACCTGCGTCTCGCCTGGTCGGACAGCGCGCTCGCGGCGAATCGTCCGCATGAAGCCGGCATTGCGCTGGCACCGCTCGCCGATGAAAAATCGGCCGTGGTTCAGTTGCGCATCGCGCAGTTGAGCCTGCAGGCGGGCGACCGCGATACCGCGATCCGGATGGCGGATCTCGCGGCCGACGATGCGACGACCGAAGGCGAGCGCAACATGGCCGCGTCGATCGCGGCGCAGGCGCGGCAGGAAGACCAGCCCGCCCAGGCGCCGGTGGACAATACCGCGCAACAGAAGTTGCAGGAAGCCTATGACCTGCTGCGCGACCACAAGGATCGCGAGGCACTCGACGCATTCCAGGAGGGATTCGCCGGCGGCGCCGGCAACGCGATGAACTACGCGGACGCGGGTTATGCCGCCAAGCGGATCGGGTTGAATGACGAGTCCATCGACCTGTTCGAGCACAGCCTCGACGCCGACGAGAACGAACACAAATTCGATGCGCAGCACAAGTTCGGCTATCGACGGGAAGTCGAGCAGCTTCAGCGCACCTGGGGGTTCGTGCTGAGCGCGCCGTACCAGTCGGCCGCATTCGGCCCGCAAGGCACGATCAGCGTGTTGCAGCCGGGTATCGAAGCGTATTGGCAGCCGCCGAAGATCGGCTATCAGAACGGCCGCATCTTCCAGTTCTTCGTGCGTGGATACGGCACGGCCTACGACGGGACGGGCAACGTGACCGGCATGCCGACCGTGCAGGGTTCGGTGGGCGCGCGCTACAAGCCGCTGCCCGACCAGAACGTCGTGCTGACCGCCGAGCGGCTGTTCCACGTCGGCAGCCTGTCGATGACGGACTGGCTGATGCGCGTGGGTTATTCGTCGGAGGCCGGGACCGACCTGCGGGTGACCGAACCGAGCTGGCGCAGCTGGCAGGCGTATGTCGAAGGCGCGTACTTCATCAGCGCGGGCCGGTACATCATTTATTCGGAGTTGCGTTACGGGCACACCTGGCGTTTGCCGATGATCAGCGATCGGCTGACCATCTACCCGCACGCCGCGGTGGCCGGCGATCACGACAATCGACAGCCGGAAAAGACGGCGATCGGCGCCGGGCCCGGCATCCAGTTGCGGTACTGGTTTCGCGAAGGGCGGTACAGCGCGCCGGCAAGCTATCTGGATGTCACGGTGCAATACCGGTTCGGATTGACGTCAGCGGCACGCGCACGTGGTCTCGTGGTACGCGCGACATTGTGGTTCTAACCAACGACGCTGACGCTTGCTCCTGGATGGCGCTTTTCGCTTAGTTGGGCGCCTTGAGCGTGATGATCGTCTGACGCAACAGCTGGAAGTACGAGCTCGTCGAATACGGGAGCATTTGCTCGGCGTAGTTCCACCAGAAGAATCCGCCGATGAAACGCGGATCGGTCATGCTGTTGACCATCGGGTAGTAGGTCTTGATCAGGTTCTGCTGCACCGATGCGGGCGCGGAGATATCCGAGGTGCCGATTTCGCCGAAGCCGACCTTCGCGTTCGGGAAGATGCTTTCCAGCGCCGCGAAATCGTTCTTCCACGTCGGGTTCAGCCCCGGGCAATCCTGATACGGGTAGTAGCTGAACAGCGCGTAGTCGGCCTGCTGGCGGACCGTCGAGGACAGGAACGCGGTCGGCCACGTCTTCCAGTAATCCTGCGGCTTCTCCCAGCAGTTGTTGCCCTTGCTGTCGTCGTTGTAGTACAGCGTGATGGCCGTCTTGCCGCCGTTCGATTTGACGATCTGGTTGGCCGCCGCAACCATCTGGCCGATCTGCTGCTCTTGCGAGTTGACCACGGAATTCGTGCCGCTCGGGTTGTTACGCAGCCATTCGCCGTTGATTTCGTTCGCGATCTCCCAGACGTCGACGGTGTTCTTCAGCTGCGACACCAGTTCCTGCGTTCTTGCCTTGTACGTGGTGAGGTCCGTCGGGAAATAGTAGGAATCGTAGACTTCGCCCATCACGTACGCGACTGCGTGCAGGCGCAGCAGAGGCGCGTAGTAGTCGGCGGCCGACGTACCCGGATCGAACACGACACGCACGGTGGGCTTGTACGGCAGGTTCTGCAGCGACGCGACGATGGCGTCCAGTTTGGTCAGGTCGTCGAGGGTCACACCGTAGACGGGATTCTTCAGAGGTTCGACCTGGGCTTCGGCGGGCCGGGATAAAGGCATGAGCCCGGCATAAGCGACGCATGCGGCGATGGCCGTGCGCGAGAGATTTTTCGTCAGTCCTTTCAAAACGCTTTCCGTTATAAAGTAAGAGGAAGCGCGATTTTAGACGAAAATAAAAGATAATTATCGGACGATACGCGAAGTAGCGAGCCCTAAAACTTCGTTAGGATTGGTATCGAAAGCGAGCTATCCGGAGTGTCGCGACGGGTGATTGTTACGAAATACTGATTAAATCGGCGCGGGGTGCGGAGACGCAGCAGAGGCGTCCAAGGGTAAAGCCGATGTCCGGGTGGCTGCTTGCAAACGATTGCGGACATCCCGAGCCGGTAGCAACGGATTTCGACTGACAAGCGCGGCAGCATGAAGGGAGCCGCTCGCCAGGGTCGCGTCGGAACGTCCGTCGCCAGAGTCAGATCAGGCGAGTAAGTCAAAACCCGGATCTCTCGGCCAGCGTCGGATCAGGCCTGAGATTGCTTCGCCGTCACGCCACCACGGGCCGTGATCGACCCGAAGCCGACGTACGCCGGCACATTCGCCGATGCCGAGAGCAGAAGCTCAATTGAATGTTCCGATCAGACCGTGTACCGAAGGGTTTCGCCGAATGGCCCAGACTTCACGCGTCCACTGAGCGTTTGATCGTGAATCGATCGCCGATCGAGGAGCCGACCGGGCCGCTGGCACCCGGCAGGCTTCGCAGACGCGGGCGACATCAAGCTCCCCAACGCTTGAAGACGAGGCTGGCGTTCACGCCGCCGAAGCCGAAACCGTTGGCCATCGCGTGAACGATCGGCATGTGCCGCGGCGCATCGTGCACGATGTCCAGGCCCTCGGCGAGTGCGTCCGGCTGTTCGAGGTTCAGCGTCATCGGGACGACCTGATCGCGCAAGGCCAGGGCGGTGAAGATCGCCGCTACGCCACCGGCCGCGCCCAGCAAGTGGCCCGTCGCCGACTTGGTGGAGGTGATGGCGAGCGGGACGTCGACGCCGAACAGGTCGCGCACCGCGGCCAATTCGCCCAGGTCGCCGACCGGCGTCGAGGTCGCGTGAGCGTTGAGATGCTGCAGGTCGGACGCGGTCAGGCCGGCCTGCGTCAGCGCCGCCTGCATCGAGCGTCGCGCGCCGCTGCCGTCTTCGGGGCCGGAGGTAATGTGAAACGCGTCGGCGCTGGTGCCATACCCAATGAGTTCGACCAGGGGGACGGCGCCGCGCGCAAGCGCGTGCTCGAGCGATTCGATCACCAGCATGCCGGCGCCTTCGCCCATCACGAAACCGTCGCGAGTCTGATCGAAGGGCCGCGATGCGCGGGTTGGCGTGTCATTGAAGCCGGTGGACAAGGTCTTCGCTGCGGCGAAGGCGCCCAGGCTGACGCGATCGATTGCGGCCTCGGCGCCACCGCACACCGCGATGTCGGCCTCGCCGCAGCGGATCAGCCGCGCCGCGTCGCCGATGGCCTGGATGCTCGCGGCACAAGCGGTCACCGGGGCGCCCATTGGCCCCTTCAGGCCGTGCCTGATCGACACGTGGCCCGCGGCAAGGTTGACGAGGAACGAGGGGATCGTGAATGGCGACAGACGCTTCGGTCCGCGCGTCTCGGTCGTCCGCACCGCGCCCGCGATTGCCGGAAATCCACCGATGCCCGACGCGATGACCGTGGCTGTGCGCTGCCGGGACGCTTCGTCGGCCGGAGCCCATTGCGCCTGCGCGAGTGCCTCTTGCGCGGCGGCGAGCGCGAAGGCGATGAAGCGGTCAATCTTGCGCTGGTCCTTGGTCGACACAAAGCGGTCGATGTCGAAGCCGCCGCACGCATCCTCGTGCACATCGGGCACCACACCGCCCACGCGTGCCGCGATGTCCGCCGTCATCGCATCCGGCAGCAGGCGCAAGCCTGACTGGCCGGCCAGCAGCCGCTGCCACACCAGCTCGACTCCGGAACCCAGCGGCGAGACCATTCCCATGCCGGTGACGACGATTCGGCGGTTCGCAGTGGGCGTGATGTGCATGGATTCTGTCCTGGTCGATCTATTGATGATGATCGACATCATACAGTATTGAGTATGATTGTCATCAACACGCAATGCCATGCGCACGAAAGGATCTTCATGAAAGTCTCGAAAACGCAGGTGGCCGAAAACCGCCTGGCCATCCTGCAGGCCGCGGCCCGGCTGTACCGCGAGCGCGGTTTCACCGGCGTGGGGGTGGCCGACATCACACGCGAGGCCGGGCTCACCCACGGCGGGCTGTACCGGCACTTCGAATCGAAGGATGCGCTGGCGGCCGAGGCCGCGGAATACGCGTTCGAGTGGAAACTCTCCGAGCTGGAGACACCGGATGCCGATGCGAACACCGACGCCGACGGGTTCCTTCGAGCTGGAGTCGCGAATTACTTGTCGCCGCAGCATCGCGACAGCATCGGCCAAGGCTGCCCGGTGGCCGCGCTCGCGGCAGACGCGGCACGCGAAACGGGTGCGATCGCGGACGCTTTCGCCCAAGGCATCGGGCGCTACATGACGCTATTCGCGCAGCGGAGGCCCGATGGCACCGAGGCTGCGCAGATCGAACCCGAGGACCGGGTTCGCGCAATTTCGATGCTGTCGACAATGGTGGGCGGGTTGATCCTCGCCCGAGCCACCGCGCGGGGATTGCCCGCGCTATCGGACGAGATTCTCGCGACCTTGCGCGATCATCTTGCGGCCACATGGGGCCTCGATGAAGTCAACGTCGACGGACGCGACTAGAAATCAATCGCCGAAGGGGCGAATCCCCCCCCCGAACCACACCCTGTCCGGTGAACTCGCCCCCTTCCGGTTTCCGCTCAAACAGACGCGTTCCGGTTCGCCTCGATCACCGTCAACGCCGTCATGTTGACGATCCGCCGCACCGTCGCACTGGACGTCAGAATATTCACCGGCGCGTTGACGCCCAACAGGAACGGCCCCACCGCCACATTGCTGCCCGCCTCCGTCTTGAGCAGGTTGTAAGCGATATTCCCCGCATCCACGTTCGGGCACACGAGCAGGTTCGCCGCCCCCTTCAGCGGCGACATCGGCAGCAGCCTCGACCGCAAGCCCTCGTCGAGCGCACAGTCGCCATGCATCTCGCCGTCCGCCTCGATATCGGGCGCCTGCTCCCGGATGATCTCCAGCGCCCGGCGCATCTTCACGCCCGACGCCGCACTCCCCGACCCGAAGTTCGACCGCGACAGCAACGCCGCCTTCGGCGTGAGGTTCAGCCATTCCATCTGACGAGCCGCCGCGATCGTGAATTCCGCGATCTGCTCGGCATCGGGATTGTCGTTGACGTGCGTGTCCACCAGCGCGACCGTCCGCTGGTCGAGCAACAGGATGTTCATCGCCGCATACGTGGACGCACCCGGCTTCCTGCCGATCACCTCGTCGACGAACCGCAGGTGGTTGTGATATTCGCCGACCGTGCCGCAGATCATCCCGTCCGCATCGCCGAGCCGCACCATCATCGCGCCGATCAGTGTCAGGCGGCGCCGCATCTCGACCCGCGCCATTTCCTTCGAGATGCCGTCCCGGCAGCGCAGCTCCCAATACGTCGTCCAGTACTGCGGGAACCGCTCGTCGTACTCGGGGTTCGTCACCTCGACATCCTGGCCGAGCCGGATCCGCAAGCCGAACCGTTCGATGCGCGCCAGCAGCACTTCCGGGCGCCCGACCAGGATCGGACGCGCCAGCTTCTCGTCGACGATCACCTGCACCGCGCGGAGCACGCGTTCGTCCTCGCCTTCGGTGAAGACGATCCGTGCCTTGCCGCCGTCACGCACCAGCCGGCGCGCCGTCGCGAACAGCGGCTTCATGAACGCGCCCGAGTGGTAGACGAATTGCTGCAGTTGCTCGACATACGCGTCGAGATCCGTCAGCGGGCGCTTCGCCACGCCGCCTTCCATCGCCGCCTTCGCCACGGCCGGCGCGATACGGACGATCAGGCGCGGGTCGAACGGCTTCGGAATCAGGTATTGCGCGCCGAACGCCACGTCGTACGCGCCATAAGCCGCCGCGACGACTTCGTTCTGCTCTTCCTCGGCCAGCCCCGCGATCGCGTGCACCGCGGCGATCTCCATTTCGCGGGTGATCGTCGTCGCGCCCACGTCCAGCGCGCCGCGGAAGATGTACGGGAAGCAGAGGACGTTGTTCACCTGGTTCGGGTAGTCCGAGCGGCCCGTCGCGATGACGACGTCGTCGCGCGTCGCGTGCGCCAGTTCCGGGAAGATTTCCGGCGTGGGATTGGCCAGCGCCAGAATCAGCGGGCGCGGCGCCATCTCCTTCAGCATCTCGGCACTCAGGATGCCGCCGACCGACAGGCCCAGGAACACGTCCGCGCCGCCGATGACGTCGGCCAGCTTGCGCGCATCGGTTTCCTGCGCAAAGCGCGACTTCGCCGGGTCCATCAGCGCGGTGCGCCCGCGATAGACGACGCCTTCGATATCGGTCACCCAGACGTTCTCGACCGGCAGCCCGAGGTCGACCAGCAGGTCCAGGCAGGCCAGCGCGGCGGCCCCTGCGCCCGACGTCACGACCTTCACTTCCGAAATCGACTTCCCGACGACCTTCAGCCCGTTGATGAACGCCGCGGACACGGTGATGGCGGTGCCGTGCTGATCGTCATGGAAGACCGGAATCTTCATGCGCTCGCGCAGCTTCTGCTCGACCGTGAAGCATTCGGGCGCCTTGATGTCCTCGAGGTTGATGCCGCCGAAGGTGGGCTCGAGGCCCGCGATGATGTCGACCAGCTTGTCCGGATCGGTTTCGTTGATCTCGATGTCGAAGACGTCGATCCCCGCGAACTTCTTGAAGAGCACGGCCTTGCCTTCCATGACCGGCTTGGACGCGAGCGGGCCGATGTTGCCGAGACCCAGCACGGCCGTGCCGTTCGTGATCACGCCGACCAGGTTGCCGCGGCTGGTGAAGCGGTGCGCCTGCAGCGGATCGGCGGCGATGGCCTCGCACACGCCCGCCACGCCCGGCGTGTACGCCAGCGCGAGATCGCGCTGCGTCACGAGCGGCTTGCTGGCGACGACCGAGATCTTTCCCGGGGTCGGAAATTCGTGATAGTCGAACGCTGCCTGCTGCTGTGTCTCAGTCTGTTTCATGTTTTTCGATCCGGGCACGGGCGCCAGGCCAGTCCCGGCGCGATCCATGAAGGTGATTCTAGGGATCCGCCATAAGGTGATGATTCTGTTTTAATATCGCTCCATCACTTTTTCATGATGAATACGTGACCAGTCAATGACTTTTGACGCGAACGACGTGGTCAGGCGGCTGGGCGCGCGCCTGAAGATGCGGCACCTGGTGCTGTTGCTGCAGATCCAGCAGCACGGGTCGCTGACGCGCGTCGCGGAGCACATGGCCAGCAGCCAGCCGGCCGTGACGAACGCGCTGTCCGAGCTGGAGAGCATGTTCGGCACGCCGCTCTTCGAGCGCTCGTCGCGCGGCATGCGGCCTACCGCGCTCGGCGCGGTCGTGCTCGAGCGGGCGAAGGCGATGATCAAGGATCTCGACCACCTCGCCCGAGAAATGGAGGCCGTCGCCGCCGGGCATGCGGCCCACCTGCACATCGGCGTGATTCCGTTCATTTCCGGGCAGATGCTGTCGGCGGCGCTGAAGCGGCTGCAGGCGCGCATGGAACGGCGCCTGACCGTGACGATTCACGAAGGCACCAGCGATCAGCTCCTGCTGCAGCTCAAGGACCACAGCGTCGACATCGTGATCGGGCGGGCGTCGTCGGCGATCGACCTGGGGCAGGTTTCCTTCGAAGTGCTGTACCAGCAGCAGCCGCGCATGATCGCGAGCCGGCGTCTTGCCGCGAAACTGGCCCGCACCGCGCTGGACTGGCACAAGCTGCACGCGCTCGACTGGATTCTCGGCGCCCCGCATACGCCGATGCGGGAACAGGTCACCGACCTGTTCCTGTCGGCCGGCATCCCGCCGCCCGTTCCGATCGTCGAAAGCTACTCGTCCAAGCTGATCGGCGAGATGATCGCGTCGAGCGACGAGGCCGTATCGATCGTGCCCGCCGACATCGCGGAAGAACTGGTGCGGATCGCCGGCGTGGCGATCGTGCCGTACTCGCTGGTCTGGACGCTCCCGCCCATCGCGCTCTTTACCCGCGCCGCCGATTCGCGCTCGCCGGCGCGGGATCTCCTTGTCGACGCGTTGCGCGAGGTATGCAGGGAGACTTACGGGGAAGCGCAGCGATGAGGCTGCGGGCGGCCGCCTGAACGGCGGTTCGCCCCCGCCGGCAACCCACGCGGGTGGCGGCGGAGGCTCGCCGCACCGGCAGCGCGCTACTTGCTGGCGGCGAGGTGACGCAGAATGTCCGCACGCTCGGCGCTCAACACATGATCCGAGCCCTCGCCGCGGTCATAGCGCTTCGCGGTGCGGTAGGAAAACCGCTTCCTGTACTGCCCGATGGCGGGATCGAACGTCCACGCGTCGACGACGAAAAAGTGCTTGCCGAAATGATCCTCGTCGTCGGCCCACACGAAGTCCGCCCGAACGAACACCGGATAGGGCGACACGTCCGGCACCTTCCACATCGCGCGATCGGCCGTCTCCGTCTGGGTGACTTCCGGCATCAGGTTCTCGATCTTGCCGTTCGCGCCATAACGCAATATCGCCACGCGCTCCAGCATCCCGCTGCCACCGCCGGAAAACATCCCCGAGAAGAACACCCACGAGCCGCCCGACGCAATCGGCAACCGCTCGGACCGCGGCATCAGTCCGAACTGGTAAAGCTCCTTCGACGAATGGGGAACCGGCACGGGCGGCATCTCGAAGCACGGCGCACGATCGGGGAGCACGCAGAGTTTCACGCCGGACAGCGGGAGCCCGTCCGAATCCTGCCGGCCCTCCGCCTGGGTGAAACGCGGGAATGCCGGTTCGCTCGGGGCGGCCTGCGCACCCGCGATGCCGGCGACGGAAATGCCCAGGATCACCCCGAGCGACTTGACGACCCTGCGCATGCACCTGCCCTCTCTCTCATGTTTTGATAGCCGCGAATTGTCGATGATCCGGCCGCTTCTGTCGAACGGGCGGTTGCGGCCGGCCTGCGCTTCGCGCCGGTTCGTCAGACCGTCGCCAGAACCAGACGCCCCGGCGATGCGCCGATGTGCAGCCCGTCGGCGCGATTCGCGAGGTAGCGCCGGTTCAACTCGTCCGGCGTCCATGTGTTGCTGTGGCTGAAGCCCAGCGCGGCAAGGCTCGCGGTCAGTGCGTCGGGTTCGAAAAAGCTTTTCCACGGCTCGCCACGCTCGGCGAATCGCGCCGTCATCTGCTCCATCGCGATGCGCATGATCGGCGGCAGGCTCGACAGCGGAACCACATATTCGAGCAGGACCGCGCTACCTTTGGCACACCCGGCGATGAAGCGCAGCGTGTCGATCACCGCGGCCTCGTCGAGATACATCGTCACGCCGAGCCAGCTGAACAGCGCCGGCGCATCGGCATCGAAACCGGCGCGCGCCAGCCCTTGCGCGAGACCGACCCGCTCGAAATCGACCGGCACGAATCGCAGCGACGGCGGCACCGCCATGCCCGCCTCGCACAAACGGGCCTGCTTCCACGCCTGCGTCGCCGGCAGGTCGACCTCGAACACGCGCCCCGGCGCATCGGCTCGCCGGTATGCGCTGGTATCGAGCCCCGCACCCAGCACCACATACTGGCGGATGCCGCGTTCGATCGCGTCGGCCCACACGTCGTCGGCAAGCCGGCTGCGTACCACCACCGTGCTGCGCATGCCCACCGTCATTGGCTGGCGGAACTTGTCGAGGTTGTCGCGCAAGGCTTGCGCCTCAGCCGCACCGAGGACGGTCAGCGCGACCGGATCGTCGAGCACCAGCGGCCGGTCGAGCAGCTGGTGCGCGGCCCGCTGCGTGGCCACCAGCAGCGCGCTCGGCTTGGGCCCGGCGTTCACCGGCGTCGTGTCGTGGCCGACGACATGCGCCCGGTTCAGATAAGCAAGCAACGCATCGTCGAGGCCGATGCCCAGTTGCAGATCCGGTTCGCGCATCATCGCATCGCGCACGCGTGCTTCCAGCGCCGCGTCGTCGCCGCAGAAGCTGTCGAGAAACAGCTGCTGCCAGCGCTTGACGATCGCCTGCACCGGTGCGGCGCCGGCGTCGACGCCCGCATCCATTTGCGCTCTCAGTTCGACCACCAGCGCCGGCCACGCTCGATGCTTCATGGCGGCGAACTGGCGCCGCCGCACCTCGTCGGCCTGAGTCGGGTCGAGGTGCTTCGCAAGTAGCGCGCAGCGCGCGTGCACGAACGCTTCGTCGATCCATGCGAGCATCTCCGCCGTGATGCCGACGATTTGCGGAGCACGCGGTTCGTCGAGCTGAATGGCCATCAGCTTGGTCGCGAGCGTCGGGTCGTTGCGGGTCATCCGGACCACGAGCCGGATCCAGCGCCACGCCAGCGCCTGGGCGGCTTCGCTGCCGGCCGGCAGCGCCTGCTGCCGGGCAACGCGAACTTCTTCGATCAGCGCTGCCCACGACGGATCCGTCGGCGCGATCGTATCCGGCCCGGATGCCAGCAACGCATCGAGTTCGTCGTCTTCAAGGTGTTTTTGGATCATGTTCATCCACTCCAGAGCATTCAGCCAGTCGGTCGCCGTGGTCTCGTCGCCGGTGGCGATCACGTCCACGATGTATTGCAGGTGACGACTCAGGCGCTGCGCGCGCGACGCCTGTGCATCGAGTTCCGCGATCTGGCGCTGCAGAAGCTGGAGCGGTGAACCGGCCAGTTGGCCGTCGAGGCTCGCCTTGATGTCCGGCAGCGAATACCCGAAGCGTTTCAGCGCCTCGATCCGATGCAGCCGGATGAGGTCGTCCCGCCCATACAGGCGCGCGCCGCCGTCCGTGCGCTGCGCCGGCGACAGCAGCCCGATTGCATCGTAGTGGTGCAAGGCCCGGACGCTCAGTCCCGCCTTCTTCGCCAGATCGCCGATCTTCAGTCGCATTTTTTTCCCGGTCGTCGGTGTCGACCATAAAAGCTGACGTAGCGTCAGGTGCAAGGGAAATCGAAGGGGGCGTATCCAGTTGAACGCCAAGCAGCGGGTTTCTCGTACAGCGACGAGACAATCCCGTCCGATTTCAACCCCACACGAATGAAGCCAAGCGACTCGTAGTAAGCGCAGAGCGTCACGTTTTCGACGGCGCAATCGAGCCGGACAAAATGCCGGTTCAACCTGCTCACCTTGCGAGCGCACCAGTCGAGCATGAAACCGCCGAGCCCGAGCCCGTTGAAGCCTCTCCGCACGCAAAGCCCGTGCACGTAACCGGCGATCGGCGCCTGCGGCCCCCAATGCCGGTCTTCGCCGAAGCCGAGCGAGAACGTTCCGGCCAACGCGCCGTCCAGCTCGACGACATACACGTCCTTTTCAGCAACGTTGCTCCGTACCCACCGCTCGGAAAATCCGTCACCTTCCTTGCCCCACGCATGGTCGCCGTACGTGAGCTTCTTCGCATGTGCGTCGTTCCGGATCCGGGTCAGCACCGGTACGTCGTCTGCCGTTGCCCTGCGGATGTTTTTCGAGGTCATCGCCCGTTTCTCCGTGGCGTCTTCACGTCGCGGCTCGACAGCCGTCATCCCGCCAAGCCGTATTTTCGACAGCAGGCACTCGCCCGGTCAGCCGAAGGCACGACGCTCTCATGAAGCTGCCGCCTGGAACCAGCGCGTACACGGGCCCGTGTAAATGAGCACGGTCGCGATCGCATTGGCGAGAAAGCCCACTTCGATCAGGCTCAGCCTGAAAGGGAGCCCCATCACGAGAAGGGCCATCGTCGTGACGACCGTGAGCCCCAGTTCCAGCACACGCGCCAGCTTTTGTCGCTGGCACAGGCCCACGATCAGGCTCGCGTTCAGCAAAAGCCAGAAAGCCTGGATGATCCCGACCATCGCGGCGCCTTTGCGCATGAGCACGGCTTTCGCCGCGGGGACTTCGCCAGCCTGGTCGAAGCCCAGCATCGTGAGCCAGACGGCGAATCCGGCCTCGATGAGCCAGACGATCGTGAAGAGCGCGATGGCGTGACGGATCTGCAACGGTGCGTCGGCGCGAAACGCCGGCATGGCCTTCAACTTGCCGATTGGCATCGTCTCTTTCAGGAAGCTTGCGCTCCCCGCCCCGGATTGTGTTCGTATCGTATTTGCCGCTTGTCGATTTCACGACGCAGCGAGTTTCGGCCGAGTGTAGTCCATCCGCAATCGCCTCAGACGCGTACACGCACTCACGCCGAACACGCCTCTAGTGCGAAGCATTCAAGCCCTGCCGGAGAGCCTCATAGATCCCCGCGCCGGCATCAACGATGAACAGGAGTGCAATGGCGACGCACGCAACGCGCACGATACCGCGCAGGCGCGTCACGCCGACATACAGCCCGACAGCGCCGACGCAAAGCGTCACGGGCCAGTAGATGGCCCCCATGAGAATCGCGATGACGGGAAAAGGCAGGTCAATGGCGATGTCACTCATCCCGGAAAGCTCCGTTGCTCGCATGAAGCATGCGTTCGCTCATCGATTCAACGGCATCGGTCGACCGGTCCATCCGCACATGACCTTGCAAGCCGCCTCGCCGCCCCATGCTGCCCGACAGGGCATCACCCCTGCGCCTGATGACACACCACCTCGATATTGTGCCCATCCGGCCCGATGACAAACGCCGCGTAGTAGTTCGCGTGATAATGCGGCCGCAGCCCCGGCGCGCCATTGTCCTTCCCGCCCGCCTCCAGCGCCGCGCGATAGAACGCATCGACCTGCTGCCGGTCGTCGGCCACGAACGCGATGTGAAGATGCGCCGGCTTCTCCGACGTCTGGAACAGGCACAACGATGGTTTGCCAGGCGGGGACATCTCGATGCCGTACGACGGATCGCCCTCACCCACCACCACGACGCCAAGCGGTTCAAGTGCGCTGAGGAAAAACGTCTTGCTGGCTGCAAAGTCGCTCACGCCGAATTTGACATGGTCAAACATGACTCCCCCTTCGGATGGATGGGTCTGCCGGCACCCGGATCGGATGTGCAAATCACCGCGATGTTGCCACATGCAGCGATCGGTGGCACACCCGCCCGACCTCGAACAAAAAAGCCCGACACGGTCGGGCCAACGAGCGAGATACAAGAAGAATCCCGCTCACCCCTCATCGAGCGGTCGCACCGCGCTGCCTGACGTCATGATGATCCGGGCAATAGCCGACGATCACACACGACGTTGCGACCGATTGTCGATCGTCAGGCTTCCATGAAAGGGTTCGGAAAGAATGGCTATTGCGAAACGGGGGTGCCGGATGACGCATTCGCCGGCAGGGTCGGGAGCGGAACGGCCGGTGGCGCTCACCCGAAAAAATTGGCCCGCACCTGAAAACCTGAAAGCGCGGGCCAAGCCGAGAACACACAACACCTTGGGGGGGTATCAAGGCGAGACCAGTCTAGCCCGAGTCTCCGGAAAGAAAATTTCAGGCCAGATTACAGCTATTACTCCATATAACGAAGCATCGGCCGCCGCCGTGTACGGGCCAAGAGGCGACACTTCATCCGCGAGCGCGTGCGGCATTACGGCGTGCCGTTCGCCGGTGTTGCTTCGGACGGGCGACGGATGTAGTCGTGCCTCGGAATGCCTTGCCGCCTTCCCCTCAAACGCCGGCACCATCGAAGCTAGCGGTATCGCCATTCGCGCAAGCCGTGGACACCGCACGCACGCGCTGCAACCGGTCAGGTCAGCGCGCGCCGGACAGATGCAGCGTGAACCACTCCACCGCCGCCCGGCTCGTTTCGTCGAAATGCTCGATATACGGCGTGAAATGCCCGCCCTTGATCTGGAGCAGGCGCTTCGGCTCCAGCGCGTTTTCCCACGCCTTGAGGCACAGGTCGGTTGGCGTCAGCAGATCGTCGTTGGCTACGATCATCAGCAACGGGGTTGGCGAGATGCGGTCGACATACTGGCCCGGTTCGTTCTCGCGCGACATCTCCGCGCTGCGCAGCGTCACTTCGTTTTTCCAGTTCGGCGCGCACCGCGCCGCCGACTCGGTGAAGAACCGGTACGCATCCGCGCCCGCCATCGCGCAGGCTGTCGCGGGGTCCGCGCTGACTGCCGGCAACATCGCCGGCACGCCGCCCGCGAATCGCTGCCGGCGATCTTCATCGAAGCGAGCCAGCGCCGTGGGCACCAGATCGGAACGCGTGCGGCGCAACGCCGACTGATATCCGCTGATCGTCGGCACCTGCGAAACCACGCATTTGACGCGCCGGTCGATGGCCGCGACTTCGAGCACGTGGCCGCCGCTGTAGCTGGTGCCCCAGATGCCGATGCGTGCGGCATCGACGTCCGGGCGCGTCAGCAGATAGCTGATCGCATCGCGATAGCCGCGCTTCTGCTGCACGGGGTCGATCTCCTGACGCGGATACCCGTCGCTCGCGCCGAAATTCCGGTGATCGTAGAGCAGCACGCCGAAACCGCCGGCGGCAAATACCTCGGCGTAGCGGTCCAGATATTGTTCCTTCACGCCGGAGAAGCCGTGCGCCATCACGATGGCCGGATACGCTTGCGTACCGGCGATGCGCTGCGCCGGTTCGTAGTACCAGCCTCGCAGCGTGGCGGCTTCGGACAGGAATTCGATGTCGTGTCGCGTCATGTCGGCTTACCTCGTTCGGTCAGTGGATTCGATGACCGACACGATAAGCGTGCACGCCGCGCCCCGCGTTTGCTGGAAGGACGTTTGCTACGCGGAATCGGACAGTTTCGCGTACGCACTGGGCGTCATGCCGGCAAACCGGCGAAACACGGTCGAGAAGGCGCTCGTGGTTTCGTAGCCGAGTTCGGCCGCGACGGCGATCACGGAGCGTCCCGAGGCCAGCAGCGGGCGCGCGGCCGAAATCCTGGCCTGCTGGCGCCACTGGCTGAACGACAGCCCGGTTTCGGCGGTGAACAGCCGGGCCAGTGTCCGGCTCGACGCACCGACTTCGTCGGCCCATTCCGTCAGCGTTCGCTGATCGGCCGGATTCGCGAGCATCGCGTCGCAGACCCGGGCAAGACGCCGGTCCTGGCCGGACGGCAGCCGCAACGGTTGCTCGGGAGACCACTCGATTTCGGCGAGCATGAGCTGGATGACGAGCGCGTCGCGTCCGTCGGGATCGACCTCGACCGGGAACGACGATGCACGCACGATCAACTCGCGCAGCAGCGGCGAAACGTTGATCAGGCCCGGCTGATCCGGGTACGCGGATCGGCAGGCTCGCGGGTCGACGTAGGCGGTGCGCATTTCGAGTTGCCCGTGTGCGCGCATCGCGTGCGGCAGGTCGGGCGGAATCCAGAGTGCGCGATGCGGCGGGATCATCCACAGCGACCGGCAGGCGATGACTTCGGCGATGCCCGTCGTGGTGTAGACGAGTTGCGCGCGCGTGTGCCGATGCTCCGCGACGACGAAGCCGTCGGGAAATGCTTTCGGCATGACGGCCGCGATGGCGGGTGCATTCTGGTAGTCGCGCGGGTCGGTACTCTTTGTGACGGGTGCGATGCCGGCCCGCTTCGGATCCGCCGCCTCGCCGTGCCCGATCGCTTTACCGTGGCCGCGCCTTTCGACCTTCATCGCTCGTCCTTTCATGTGTGCGGAATCGCCGGCGCGTGGGACCCGGCGAACCGGACGGATGATACGGGAATGTCGGAATGAAGCAGCAAATCGGCAACCCGATCTCACCGCTGTAGCGCAAACTCGACAAGCAGCGCCGGACTTCCGATGTCGGCAGTTTCAGCAGCATGCCGCACGAACTTGGAAGTTCGATTCCGTGCTGCTATCGTTGTGCACGCAATTAATTTTCCGGAGCAGCCGATCCATGCCCTTGATCTTGCGCCGAGCCGTGGCGGCTGATGCCGCGGCGGTGGCTGACGTGTATCTGCGGTCGCGCAACGCGCTCGCATCCTACGCGCCGCTCGCGCACTCCGAAGCCGCCGTCCGCGACTGGATTGCCAACGTACTTGTCCCGTCGGGCAACGTGACCGTTGCCATGTACGACGATCGCATCGTCGGCATGGCCGCACACGTCATCGCTGACGGTGCGGCATGGCTCGACCAGTTGTACGTGTGCCCCGAATTCAAACGACAAGGGATCGGTTCCGCCCTCCTGGAATCGGTGAAGTCGCAGACGGTTGGCAAGCTCCAGCTCTATACGTTCCAGATGAATCGCGATGCTGCCGCGTTTTATGAGCGGCATGGATTCGTTGCCATTGCATATAACGACGGAAGCAGGAACGAGGAAGGTTGTCCCGATGTGTTGTATTGCCTGACGCGGTAGCTTCCGTCCGCATGCTCCACGTCGCCGGTCCGTCAATTGCCGGCTGGCTTTCCTGGCATTTGCGTCGCATAAAGCGGCGCCCCGGCCATCGGCTCATGCGTCCCGCGCACACAAGAACGAACCGGCTCCCGATGCGCCACAGGCCGCTGGTCCAATATATGATTCATCACCATTCAGCCGCTTCAGGTCGAACGAATGCCCAACTTCCCCCCGGATCTTCGCCAGTGGTATTACTTCGCGGCCGTTGCCGAGGAGCGGCACTTCGGCCGTGCGGCCGCACGCCTCTCGATGACCCAGCCGCCGCTGTCGCAGGCAATACGCTCCCTGGAACGCGAACTCGGCGTCGAGCTCTTCGCACGCACGAAGCGTGCGGTCGCGCTCACGGCAGTCGGCGAGGCGTTGCTTCCGACGGTGCTGAAACTGCTTGCCGCGGCCGAGGAGCTTCCCGCGCTGGCAAAGAGCCTCGCTCTCGGCGAGACCGGAAGATTGTCGCTCGCGTTCGTCTCGATTGCCGATTACGGGCTGCTGCCCTCGCTGCTGCGCGAATTCGGCATGCGTTATCCGCTGGTGCGATTGCAACTGACCGAAGCGACGAGCGACGTGCAAATCGAAGAGCTGGTCGCGGGCCACATCGACGCGGGCCTGATCATTCCGCCGTTGCCGCCGCGCTACGTGGCCGAGCTGTCGTATCTGCCGCTCCTGAGCGAGCCGCTCGTGCTCGCGATGCCGAGCGCCGCGTCGACGGCACCCGACGACGTGCCGATTCACCTGAAGGAAGTGGCAGACCTTCCGCTCGTGATTTTTCCGCGTCGTCTCGCCCCGAGGTTTTACGACGCGATCATGGAGTGCTACAGCGACGTCGGTGTCGTCCCGCACATCGGCCAGGAAGCAATCCAGATGCAGACGATCGTCAGCCTTGTGTCCGCCGGCATGGGCGTCGCCCTGGTGCCGCAATCGTTGCACAATCTGCAGCGTACGGGTGTCGTCTATCGCCCGCTCGCACACGGCTCGTTCGTCGTCGAAACCGGCCTCGTCTGGCGCAAAGGCGATATCGGGCACGTCCTTGCCAGCTTCATCAATATCGTGCGGACACTGGCCTCGGCATGATGCCGGCCGCAGGCAGATCCGCTTTGGCATGCCCGGGCGGCTTGGCAGGCCACTTGCCGCGCGACGACGCGCGGGAAGCCGTCGACGCACGGCCGGCGAGTCCTCGCTCGCGGACGCGCCGGCCGACGCTCACGCCTTGCCGTGCCCCTGCGATCCCGGGCCCGACGAGAATTCGCGGACACCATCGCGATTGATGCCGAAGCCGAGGCCCGGCGTGTCGGGCAGTGCCAGCGTCCCGTTCTGCTCGGCCGGCAGGCCGGTAAACAGGTTCCGGCAGATCTCGACCGCGACGACGTGCCACTCGACCGAGCCGCCGTTTGCGAGCCCGCCGTGCAGATGCATGTTGTGGAACGGGAACGTGCCGCCATTGTCGATCGGCACGCCGAACGCCTGCGCGAGCGCGGCCGCGCGCGCCGCGACGGAGAACCCGCCGCACACGCACACGTTTGGCTGCAGGATGTCGACGGCGTCGTTCACGAGGAAATCCCTGAACCGGAACAACTGCCCCTCGCTTTGCCCGGTGGCGACCGGAATGCCGCCGCGCTTTCTCAGGTCGGCGAGCTTCGCGGGGTCGTTCTCGGCGATCGGCTCCTCGAAGAAACCGATGTCGCAATCGGCCACGCGCTCAGCAAGCCGCAGCGCGTGATAGTGGTCGAGCCCGCAGTTCGCGTCGATGTAAATCTCGGCGGCGTCGCCCACCGCATCGCGCACCGCGCGCACGCGCGCGACGTCGTCCGCGACGACCTGGTCGAGCGAGCGCCCTTCGTCGCGGCGCGCAAGCGCGTGATAGCCGACGATCATCTTGATGCGGCGATGTCCGGCGCCGACGAGCGCACGCGCGGCATGTATCAGCTCCGGGCGCTCGAGCGACGCGAAGCCGAACGTCGTGTACAGCGGCACGACCGGACGCGCGCCGCCGAGCATTTTCCATACCGGCAGCCCGGCGATCTTGCCGATCGCATCCCAGACCGCGATGTCGATCGCGGAAATCACGTGCCCCGCATAGCCGGTCTGCCCGCGCGGGCATAACAGCCAGTACAGCTTGTCGAGAATCCGCTCGCGCTCGACGACGTTCATCCCGACCAGGTTGGGTGCGGCGACGTGATCGATCGCCGCGGCCACGACCGCTTCGTCGGTGATCGCCGTGAAGCCGTGGCCGACCACGCCCTGCGACGTCTCGATTTCGACGATGACGCCCGACAGCTTGCCGGACAACCGCACGCCGGCGATCTCCGCGTCGCCGCGCGCGAACACCGGCGTCGCGGTCACTTTCACGATGTTGTGCTGCATCTCTTCTCCGTTTTTTTGAGGGAATCGCAGAACTGCGGGGGCCGCGTCGTCGCGCGGCATCACCGGCCCTTCTCGCGACGCAGCACGAACGTCAGCCCGATGCCGGTCAGCAGGCCCCAGAACGCGCCGCCGATGCCGAGAAACGCATGGCCCGCCATCGTCACGAGGAAGGTCAGGATCGCGGCCTCGCGCGCGTCCTTGTCGGTGAATGCGTTGAGCAGCGCGCCGCCGAGGGCGTTCATCAGCGCGAGGCCGGCAACCGCTTCGATGATGACCGGCGGCGCGACCGCGATGAACAGCGTCGCGGCGCTCGCCGCGAACCCGTACACGATGTACGCGGCGCCGCAGACGATGCCGGCCCAGTAGCGCCGCGATTCGTCGGGGCCGGCCTCCTCGCCGGCGCACAGTGCGGCGGTGATCGCGGCCAGCCCGATCGGCGGCGCGCCGAAAGGCGCCGCGAGCAGGCTGCACAGCCCCGTGGCCGTGAACAGCCGCGACGCCTCGGGCCGGTAGCCGTTGACGTTGAGCACCGCGACACCCGGGATGTTCTGCGACGCCATCGTCACGATGAAGAGCGGCACCGCGACACTCACCATCGTCGATGCCGAGAACACGGGCCCGACGAGCGCGAGGTGCGGCAACATCCCGGTCGCGCCGACGCCCCCCGTCTTGGCGATGAACGCGATCACGATCAGCGTCGCGACCGCGGCGCAAGGCACGGCGAGAATCTTGCGAACCCGCATCATCACGACCCAGACGAGCAGGATCGGCGCGACGTACAGCGGATACTGCTCGAGTGCGTGCACCGGGGCGACGCAGAGGTTCAGGATGATCCCCGCGAGCATCGCGTTGGCGATCGGCAGCGGAATCCTCGAGATCGCGCGGCCGAGCGGCTTCCACAGCCCGGCCAGCGTGAGCAGCACGCCGGTCAGCACGAGCGCGCCGACCGCGGCCGGATAGCCGCCCTTCACCGCTCCGAGGCCGAGCAGCAGCGCCGCGCCGGGCGTCGACCACGCAGCGCTGACGGGCATCCGCGTCCGGTAGCTGAGCACGATGCCGGCCAGCCCCATCACGATCGAGACGGCCATCAGGCCGGACGCGGCCTGCGCACGCGTTGCACCGACGTTCGTCAGCGCATTCACGATCAGCGTGAACGTCGATGCAAAGCCGACGAACGACGCCAGCGCGCCCGCGCCGGCCGCCCGCGCCGAGAACCCGCGATCGGTCTTCATTTCCGCGATACTGCTCATCTGTCCTCCGTGAGATGGATTCGATACGGCGGCGACCGTATCAGTGCGCGCCATGTGTCGGCTCGCCGCACTCCTGGTTCAGCGTTCCCGCGTGATACGCGGCGAGAAACGCGTCGAAGTTGCCGATCTGCGTGCGCTCCAGGTCGGCCTGCCGGCTCAGCGATTCGGCCGCGATCGCGTCGAAGCGCGCCTGCACGTCGGCCGGCAGCGGACGCGCGCGGAACGCCCCGGTATGCGCGAGCGTCTGCCGCATCCCGAACGCGAAGCACGCGCCGCCCGGATCGTCGCGCAGCGTGTGCAGTGCATCGAGCACACGCGCCGACGGCGTCGCCTGCGGATCGTCGAGCTTCGCGTATTGCGCGTCGAGCGCGGCGGTCGTGCGCGTGTCGCCGCGCTGCAGATCCAGCACGCCGGCCGCCTCGTTGATTCGCGCGAGCAACTCGTGCGCCCACGTGCGCAGCGCGACGCGCTCGCCGCCACGCTGCAACTCCAGCCCCGGGCGCCGCCCCTCCCGCGCGACCGCCGCGAAGTTGCGCCGGCACGCGTCCTGCTCGGCACCCGCGAGGCACGGGCTGTCGTCGAGCGCGCAGAACAGCAGGAACGCGTCGACAAAACGCAGCGTCGTCTCGGCGACGCCGTGCGGCGCGAACGGATCGATGTCGAGACAGCGCACCTCGACGTATTCGACGCCGCGGCTGCGCAGCGCGTCGATCGGCCGCTCGCCGCTGCGCACCGTGCGCTTCGGGCGGATCGACGAGTAGAACTCGTTCTCCATCTGCAGCAAGTGCGTGCTGAGCTGCAGCCATTCTCCGTCGCGCTTCGCGCCGATCGCCTGGTACTCGGGGCACGGCTGCGCGACGGCTCGCGCGAGGCCGTCCAGGTACGCAGGCAGGTTGTCGAGGCACGGCGCGAACGCGCCCTGCACCCGGTTCTGGTAGCCGAGGTCGCTCATCCGCAAGCTCGTCGCGTACGGCAGGTACAGCGTCTGCGCATCGAACGCGTCGAGCCCGTGCCGGTCGCCGGCGACGAAACCCGCGCACAGCGCCGGCGACGCGCCGAACAGATACAGCAGCAGCCAGCCGTAGCGATGGAAATTGCGGATCAGGGCGAGATAGCCTGCCGAGCGCATGTCGCGCGCGTCGCGGCCGGCCGGCTCGCATCCGTCGCGCACGTCGCGCAGCAGCGGCCACACGGCATCGGCGAGCGAATAGTTGTAGTGGATTCCGGCGATGCACTGCATCGCCTTGCCGTAGCGGAACGCCAGCCCGCGCCGGTACACGTGCTTCAGGATGCCAATGTTCGACGTGCCGTACCACGCGATCGGAATGCGGCGGTCGTCGTCGAGCGGGCACGGCATCGACTGACTCCACAGCAGCTCGTCGCCGATCGCGCGGCACGCGAAGCGGTGCAGCTCGTCGAGCCGCTCGATCACGTCGGCCGCGTCGTGCTGCGGCGGCGTGACGAATTCGAGCAGCGGCTCCGCGTAGTCGGTCGTGATCGACGGGTGCGTAAGCGCCGCGCCGAGCGCGTGCGGGTGTTGCGTCAGCGCGAGCCGGCCGGCGGCATCGACGCGCAGCGTCTCGCGCTCGACGCCGCATAACCCGTCGCCGAGCAGCGGCAGGTGTGCGGCGTCGCTCAGCACGCCGAGCCGGCGGCGGTACGGCGTCGTCATCCATGTGGATCGGGGTGAATCGTGGGTCATTGCGGTCTCCCGGAACGAAATCTGGCGACGCGCCGCTCAGTCGAGCGGGCTCTTCGGCCGCGGCAGGCCGATGTGTTCGCGCAGCGTCGTGCCTTCGTAGCGGGTGCGAAACAGCCCGCGCCGCTGCAGCTCCGGCACCACCATCGTCACGAAGTCGTCGTAGCCGTCAGGCACCGTGTAGAACACGACGATGAAGCCGTCGCACGCCTCCGTCATCAGCCACTCCTCCATCTGGTCGGCGATCTCGGACGCGGTGCCGACCATCTCGCCGGTGCCGGATTCGGCCGCCCGCTTCGCCAGCTCGCGCACCGTCAATCCCTCGCGGCGCGCGAGCGCCGCCCATTCGCGCTGGTTGCCCTGCCCCTGTTCCGTGTGCGGCAGCTCGGGCAACGGCTTGTCGGGATCGAACTTCGAGCAGTCGACGCCGAGCCGGATCGACAGGTTCGGGATGTTGCTGTCCACGTGGACGAGATCGTCCATGTAGCGCTTCTTCGCCAGCGCCTCCGCGCGCGTGCGGCCGACATACACCTGGTTCGCGGGCAGGATCTTCACGTGATCGGGGTTGCGCCCGGCCGCGACCGCGCGCGACTTCACGTCGCGGTAGAACGCACGGCCCGTCTCGATGCTGCGCGCGTTGCCGAACACCAGGTCGGCCGAACGCGCGGCCATGTCGCGCGCTTCCTCCGACGCACCGGCGAGCGCGATCACCGGCCAGCCCTGCACGGGCCGCGCGATGTTCAGCGGCCCCTTGACCGAGAAGAACTTGCCCTTGTGGTTGAGCGGCCGGATCTTGTCGAGATCGGAGAACACCCCCGCCTCCTTGTCCATCACGAGCGCGTGATCGGACCAGCCGTCCCACAGCCCCGTCACGACGTCGAAGAACTCCTCGGCGCGCTCGTAGCGTTCGGCATGGCGCAGCGCGGTCTCGAGACCGAAGTTGAGCGCGGCCTCCGGGTTCACCGTCGTGACGATGTTCCAGCCCGCGCGGCCGCCGCTCAGGTGGTCGAGCGACGCGAAGCGGCGCGCAAGCAGGTACGGATCCTCGTAGCTCGTCGTGCCGGTCGCGATCAGGCCGATGCGGTCGGTGCATGCGGCGATCGCCGACAGCATCACGAGCGGGTCGTACGACGTGATCGTGCCGCTGCGCTTGAGCGCATTCGGCGGCATCGGCATCACCGCGAGGTGGTCGGCGGTGAAGACCGCGTCGAAGCACGCGTGCTCGAGCTTCTGCGCGAGCGACCGGATCACCGGCCAGTTGAAGTTCGCGAGCGTCGGCGCGCTCGGGTGCCGCCACCACGCCGTGTGCAGGCAGATGGGGCGCATGAATCCACCCAGGCAGAGTTGCTTCGTCATACGGGGTTCCTCGTCATTGGAATGCGGCGCGAAACGTGCGGGCCGCGCGCGTGCTGCTCGTGTCGGCGTCAGCGCGCGGCGTTGAAGCGGGCGAAGCCGGCCTCGAGGTCGCCGATCAGGTCGTCGGCGTTTTCGAGCCCGATGTGAAAGCGCACGCACGGGCCGCCCGGGTCCCAGTGCGACGCGGTGCGGTACGCACTGCAGTCGAACGGCATCGCGAGGCTTTCATAGCCGCCCCATGAATAGCCGAGCCCGAAATACGCGAGCCCCTCGAGCAGCGCGGCGACGGCCTGCGCGGGCGCCGGGCGCAGCACGACGGAGAACAGCCCCGTCGCGCCGCCGAAGTCGCGCACCCACAGCGCATGGCCGGGATCGTCCTCGAGCGCCGGATAGCACACGCGCCGCACTTCCGGACGCGCGGCGAGCCAGCGCGCGACGCGCAGCGCGTTCGCCTGGTGCTGGCGAAGCCGCACGCCGAGTGTCCGGATGCCGCGCAGCGTGAGAAACGCGTCGTCCGAGCCGACGCACTGCCCCGTGTCGCGCTGATACTGTTCGAGCGCCGGCAGCGCGCGCGCGGACGCCGACACCATGCCGATCATCACGTCCGCATGACCGGCGAGGTACTTGGTGCCGGCCTGGATCACGAGATCGGCGCCGTGCGCGAACGCGTCGAAGAACAGCGGCGTCGCCCACGTGTTGTCGAACAGCACCACGAGCCCGCGGTCGCGCGCGAGCGCGGCGAACGCCGGCACGTCGCACAGCTCCATGCTCTGCGACGCGGGCGCTTCGAGATACAGCGCACGCGTGTTCGGCCGGATCAGCGCGGCGAGCGCGTCAACCGACGCGAGCGGATCGAAGTAGGTCGTCTCGATGCCCGCGCGCCGCAGCACGCCGTCGCACAGCTGGCGCGCGGGCTTGTACACCGCATCCGTCATCAGCAGATGGTCGCCGGCCGACAGGCACGACGACAGCGCGGTCGTGATCGCGGCAAGCCCCGACGGGCACAGCACGACACCCGCGCCGTGATCGAGCGCGCGCACCGCGTCCTGCAGCGCGGCCGTGGTCGGCGTGCCGCGCCGGCCGTACACGTACGGCTGCGTGTAGCCCAGCAGGTCGGCCACGCTCGGCGCGAGCACCGTCGAGCCGCGATACACCGGCGGGTTGACGAAGCCGTGATGCGCGGCCGGCGCGCGGCCGCCCGTGACGAGCACGGTGTCGACCTGCGCATCGGCCGCCGGATGGTTCGGGGCGGGCCGCACGGTCAGCCCTTCACGATCCGCACGGCGCCGCGCGCCGCGCTCGTCGTCATCGCCGCGTATGCGCGCAGCGCGCCCGACACGCGGCGCTGCCGCTTCTCGGGCTGCCACGCACGTGCGCCGCGCTCCTCCATCGCCGCGCGGCGCCGCCGCAGTTCGTCGTCGGACACGAGGACGTTGATCGAGCGGTTCGGGATGTCGATCTCGATCGCGTCGCCGTTCTCGAGCAGCCCGATCTCGCCGCCCTCCGCCGCCTCGGGCGATACGTGCCCGATCGACAGCCCCGACGAGCCGCCGGAGAAGCGACCGTCGGTGATCAGCGCGCACTGCTTCGCGAGCCCCTTCGATTTCAGGTAGCTGGTCGGATAGAGCATCTCCTGCATGCCCGGGCCGCCCCGCGGCCCCTCGTAGCGGACGATCACGATGTCGCCCGGGCCGACCGCACCGCCGAGGATGCCTTCGACCGCCTCCTCTTGCCCTTCGAACACGCGCGCGGTGCCGGTGAACTTCAGCATCCCGCCGTCGACGCCCGCGGTCTTCACGATGCAGCCGTCGCGCGCGATGTTGCCGAACAGCACCGCGAGCCCGCCGTCGCGCGAGAACGCGTGCTCGGCATCGCGAATGCAGCCGTTCGCGCGGTCGAGATCGAGTTCGTCGTAGCGGTTGTCCTGGCTGAACGCGACATGCGTGCGCACGCCGCCGGGCGCCGCGCGATAGAAGCGCGACACTGAATCGACGCGATTGCGCATCACGTCCCAGCGCGCGAGCACGTGCGCGACGCTCGGCGCATGGACGGTCGGCAGCGTCGTGTTCAGCAGCCCCGCGCGATCGAGTTCGCCCATGATCCCGATCACGCCGCCGGCCCGGTGCACGTCCTCCATGTGGACGTCCTGCACCGACGGCGCGACCTTGCACAGCACCGGCACGCGGCGCGACAGCCGGTCGATGTCGGCCATCGTGAAGTGCACCTCGCCTTCGTGCGCGGCGGCGAGCAGGTGCAATACCGTATTGGTCGAGCCGCCCATCGCGATGTCGAGCGTCATCGCATTCTCGAACGCATCGCGCGTCGCGATCGAGCGCGGCAGCACGCTCGCGTCGTCCTGCTCGTAGTAGCGGCGCGCGAGATCGACGATCGTGCGCCCGGCCTCGATGAACAGGCGCTTGCGCTCGGCATGCGTCGCAAGCACCGAGCCGTTGCCGGGCAGCGCGAGCCCGAGCGCCTCGGCGAGGCAGTTCATCGAGTTCGCGGTAAACATCCCGGAACACGAGCCGCAGGTCGGGCACGCGACGTTCTCGACCGCGCGCACCTCGTCGTCCGTCACCTGGGAGTCGGCCGCCACCACCATTGCGTCGATCAGGTCGAACGCGCGACGCTTGCCGCGGAACGTCAGCTTGCCGGATTCCATCGGGCCGCCCGACACGAAGATCACCGGGATATTCAGGCGCATCGCGGCCATCAGCATCCCCGGCGTGATCTTGTCGCAGTTCGAGATGCAGACCATCGCATCCGCGCAGTGCGCGTTGACCATGTACTCGACGCTGTCGGCGATCAGCTCGCGCGACGGCAGGCTGTACAGCATGCCGTCGTGGCCCATCGCGATGCCGTCGTCGATCGCGATCGTGTTGAACTCCTTCGCGACCGCGCCGGCCGCTTCGATCTCGCGCGCAACGAGCTGGCCGAGATCCTTCAGGTGCACGTGACCGGGCACGAACTGCGTGAACGAATTGACGACCGCGATGATCGGCTTGTCGAAATCGGCGTCGGTCATCCCGGTGGCGCGCCACAGGCTGCGCGCGCCCGCCATGTTGCGGCCGTGCGTGGAAGTGCGTGAACGATAGGTGGGCATCGTGATCCTCGGTTGATTCGTTGCGAAATGGGGCGGGCAGCGGGCTGCCGTCAATGCGGCCTGCCGGCCGCGCCCCAGTTGTTGTCGTTCTTCGCGAGCGTCGGCAGCACGAACGACAGGATCTTTCTCCGGTCGAGATCGGACGACACGCTGAGCTTGTATTCGAGCGCCGTCAGCTTGATCACGATGGACCTGAGCGCCTGGGTCAGGCGTTCGTAGCCCCCTTCGAAATAGAGTGAGCCGCCACGCTGCGCGATCACGCCGTGACGGGACAGGTAATGAAACAGCGCGACCGACGAGCGCGCGTCGTAGTTGTCGAGCGGCGGCGCCTGCAGCGGGTAGCGGATCAGGCGCTCGGCCAGGATGTACTGGATCGAAGCGCGCAGCACGCGGTCGTCCGAGCGCAGCCGGAACAGCGCGAGGATCGACAGGATGTCGACCCGCAACTCCTCCGCGCCCGCACCGTTGCGCGTGCTCTTTGCATCGAGGTACTCCGGGATCGGCAGGAAGCCCGTGCGATGGTGGTACTCGTGCAGGTGGACCCAGATCGCGCTCGCCTGCGTCAGCAGCTCGTCGTCCGCCGCGAGCAGATCCGGGAACGCGGTGGGCGACCAGTTCGCTTCGATTGCCGGGCGTGTATGGCGCTTGAAGCGCTCGACGAACTTGTCGATGAAGTAGTACGCCTTGTGATACGCGCGCAGGTCGGCGTCGATGAAGTTCTCGCCGAATACCGCGACCGCGAGCGGATTGAGAAAGCCGTCCGTGCACATGCGGATCTGCACCGGCAGCGCGTTGCCGTCCGGCGCGATCGCGAGCACGCTCGGCGGAATCGGCACGGGCGCGATCGCGGCCGCCTCGAGGAACGCGTCGGCGTTGTAGGGCACGTCGAAGAACCCGAGGATGAAGCTCGGGTCCACCGAGTACGTGAGATCGAGCAGGCGCCCCGATGCGAGGCAGCGGTTCTCCAGCGCCACGAGCAGCGCACGCACATGCGGGTTGTCGGCGTAGTCGCCGAGATGCGCGCGTGCGCACTGCGCGATGCGCGCGACGTCGGTGCGAAAACCGCCGGCGAGGATCTCACCGCGGCAGCGGTTGGTGGCTAGTACGATTTCGCGTTTCATGTCGGTCATCCTGTCGGCACGCGTCGTCACACGACGCGGAACTCCCGCTGCAGATAGACGAGCGTGTCGTCGTCGGGCGCCGCACAGTGCAGCGCCACCACTTCGCCGACCAGCAGCTCGTGCGTCGCCGCGCTCATCGACGCGACGAGCCGGCAGTCGAGCGCGATGCGCGCGCTCGCCAGCACCGGCGCGCGTGTCGCGAGCTCGCCCCACTCGCCCACCGTGAAGCGCGCGTCGCGCTCGTGCGCGGTCCTGCCCGCGAACACGTCGGCGAGAAACCGGTCGGCGGCGCCGAGCGTGTTCACGCAGAACACCTCGTTCGCGATCAGCCGCTGCGCCGATACGCTGCCGCGATTGACGGACACGAGCACCGTCGGCGGCGCATCGGACACCGACAGCACGGCGGTCGCCGTCATGCCGCAGCGCCCGGCAGGTCCGTCGCTCGTGAGTACGTGAACGGCCGACGCCACGCGGCACATCGCGTCGCGAAAGCGCTGCGGCGAGGCGCCCATCGACTGGTCGGGGAACAGTGCGGGTTCGTTGTGGATCATGTCCTGTCTCCGTGCATGGGGGAAAAGCCGCGCACCGCTACCGGTTCACCAGCGCTTTCGGCAGCGACAGCGCGAGCAGTCCGCCCAGCGCCATGCAGCCGGCCATCATGTAGAGGCCCGCGTCGTTCGATGCGGTCAGTTGCTTGAGCAGCCCCATCAGGTAAGGGCCGAGGAAGCCTGCGAGATTGCCGACGGAATTGATCATCGCGATCCCGGCGGCGGCCGCGGTGCCGCCGAGGAACGCGGTCGGCAGGCTCCAGAACAGCGGGATCGCGGTGAGGATGCCCATCGTCGCGAGCGTCAGCGCCGCGATCGCAAGCCCCGTCTGATGCGCCCAGCCGACCGCAAGCACGAGCCCCACCGTGCCCATCGCACCGGGCACCGCGAGGTGCCAGCGGCGCTCGCGAAGGCGATCCGAGCTGCGTGCGATCGCGATCATCGCGACCACCGCAAGCGCATACGGCACCGTCGACAGCAGCCCGATCGTCAGCGGATCGGCCACGCCCGTCGCATGGATGAGCGTCGGCAGCCAGAAGCCGACGCCATACAGGCCGATCACGAACGAGAAGTAGATCGCGCACATCAGCCACACGCGCGGATTCGCGAGCACCGCACCGAGCGACAGGTGAGACTTGACCGCGTCCTCGGCATTCACGTTGCGTTCGAGCAGCGCGCGCTCCTCGTCGTTCAGCCACTTCGCCTGCGCGACCCGGTCGTCGAGCAGCGCGTAGACGAGCAAGCCCGCGACGATCGACGGCAGCCCTTCGAGCAAATACAGCCACTGCCAGCCGTGCCACCCGTTGATGCCGTCGAACGCCTTCAGGATGTAGCCGGAAATCGGGCCGCCGACGACGCCCGACAGCGCGACGGCCGTCATGAACACCGTCGTGATCCGCCCCCGCCGATGGGCCGGATACCAATAGGTCAGGTACAGGATCACGCCCGGAAAGAAGCCGGCCTCGGCGGCGCCGAGCAGGAATCGCATCGCGTAGAACGCCGTCGGCGTCGTGACGAACATCGTCAGCGCGGACACCGCGCCCCACGTCACCATGATTCGCGCGATCCAGACGCGTGCGCCGATGCGGTGGAGGATCAGGTTGCTCGGCACCTCGAAGATGAAATAGCCAAAGAAGAAGATGCCGGCGCCGAGCCCGTAGGCCGCGTCGGACAGCCCGAGATCGCCCGCCATCTGCAGCTTCGCGAAGCCCACGTTCACGCGGTCGAGATACGACACCAGGTAACAGAACAGCAGCAACGGCATCAGCCGCCACGCGACCTTGCGATAGGCGGCGTCTTCCGACACCCGCGCTGCGGGCAATACGGTCGATACGAGCGTCTCCATGATTTTTTTCCTTGTTTGCGATCGATTGTCATTCGTTGCGCACGGCGTCCTGCACGCGTCGCCCGACGGCGGCACCCGCGATCCGGCGCACAAGGCGGCGAGCCGTCCTCCTCCGGTCGGCTCGTTCTCGCATGCGGGGTGCCGCGTGCCGCACGCATGTGTGCGGCACGCCGGGCGGGTGTCGATCCGGCTCGCGGGCGCGGATCAGGTGCGCATCGGCCTCGCGAGGTCCGTTCGTGGCGTTGCCGCAGATCCGGGGGCTCGTTGTACGTCGTTGTGCCCGGGCGCTGCGTCGCAGGCAACGCGCAAGATGCGCAAAACGCGCGGATGGTCGAAAGCCTTGTTCATGTTCAACCTTTTGCTCACATGCCCGCTTAGGGCGCCTTTAAAACGCTCGTCGACGTTCGAAGTCGCGAGCGCACCGCTGGATCGGGCGCTCTTGTGGAGCGCACGATGCCTTGATTCCGTCATGCCGCACGCGGCGGCCGATCACGCAGCCCCGCCATGTAGGCGACCGTGCGGTCGCGATACGCCGCCGACACGCCCGCGTCGGCCAGCCCGCGAACCAGCAGGTCGCGGTAGCGCGCGCTCGGCGCGGCGTCGCAATCGAGCGTGACCGCACCGCGATACGTCAGCGCATGTACGCGCTGCCCGCCCGGCGCCAGCACCTCGACCGCGTAGCGGACGTAGCGGCCGAGATGCACGCCTTCGCGACGCTCGAGCGCGTCGAGCACGCGCATCGGCAACCGGTACAGCGCGCCCTCGACGATCGCACCGGCAGCCGGCTCGATGTTCGCGCAGCAGACCGGCTCGTTGAGCGACGCGTAATTGAACGCGAGGCGATGGCCGTCGAGGCGCGCCGCGCCCGCGAAGTACGTCGCCGCGTCGCAGCCGAGCGACGTCGACAGGCTCGCGAGGTTCATGCACGAGCCGTATGCGAAATACGCGAACGGCTCGTCACGAAGCAGGTCGTCCGGCGTCATCGCGACGCGCTCGCGGCATGCGACGTGCCCAGCACGTAGTGGTCGTAGATCGCCGCGACCGACGCGATCGAGTCGAGCACGAAGTCGCCAATCGGGATGTCGATCCTGAGCGTCTGCTCGATGAACAGCACGAAGTGCACAAGCGACAGCGAATCGAGCAGGTTGGCGTCGAGCAGGTTCGTCTGCGCGGTCACGCGCGCCGGCGCGCCCGGGTCGATCCCGGCCAGAAACGTCTTCACGCTGTCGATCAATTCGTCGAGGCTCATCATCCGCATCACGATCACGCTCCAGAAACGCACGTTCATCCCGGCCCGCGCGCATCGCAGTGGCCGGCTTCGTCTTCACCGAACCGCAAGATCCTTTACATCGCCTTTCGCTTTTGACTTTCGATCGGGCGTCATGCACCATGCGACGCGTCGACACGACAAACCCGGTCAGCATCTCCACCAGATATAAATAGGAGACTTAATCAATATGACAACTCATACGCTGTTCTACTGCCCCGGCCATCTTTCGTTTGCACCGCACGTCATCCTGCGCGAGCTGGGCGAACCATTCGAACTCGCACTCGTCTCGATCAAGGACGGTGCGACGCAGAGCGCCGAATTCCGGCAGCTCAACCCGAAAGGCAAGGTGCCCGTGCTGCACACCGGCGACGAAGTGCTGACGGAGTCGTCGGCGATCCTGCTCTATCTCGCGCTGCGCTTTCCGCAGGCGCGGCTCGTGCCCGATACCGCGATGGGCCTCGCACGTGCCGTCGAGTGGATGAACTGGCTGGCGTCAGTGTTGCCCGGAACGGTCGCGCTCAACTTCCATCCGTCGCGTTTCAGCGAAGACCCGGCTGCGCACGACGGCATTCGCGCGAAAGGCCGCGCGGGCATCCTCGCTGCGTATGCGCAGATTGACGAACGGCTCGCGGCGCGCGACTGGGCGCTCGGCGAGCACTACTCGATCGTCGATCCGATGCTGCTGATATTTTTCAAATGGGGGAACATGCTGAAGCTCGACATGCGCGGGTTCGAACATTGGGCCGCGCATACGGAGCGCATGCTCCGCCGCCCTGCCGTCGCGACCGCGTTGTCGGTCGAACAGATCTCGATCTGGGCGTAGCGGCGAAGCCGGGTCGGGTTTGCGCCCGATCCGGAATGCCGCCCGCGTCCGTCGCGTCTCCTTCATCTTCTCAGGTCCTTTTCGCCGCTTTTCTTTGTCTGTTGCGCCGATCCTGCTACACGCGCGCGCACATGCGTCGCGCACGCCGCGGATCGTCCAGGCCACGACTCCGGGAACAGGAGCCACGACCGCAATCGCATATGACGTTCTCTGCTTTTGCGGCGCTACACCGCTCAGCTCATTTTCTGCGATCGCATCGAATGCGTGAACAATGCAACATCCATTTCGTGACGTCCAATATATTTTTCGTCTTCCACTAAGTCGCCACGCATATTAGTCATCGATTGGCCGGCGAGTCCGATATTGCCAATCCTGGCGAATTGATTGCGGCGAATGGAGCGGGATTGGCGTGCATTGCCGGGGCAAAATCGGCTTCGACTTGCGACCAACCCCGAGCGGTTTCGATGCTGTACGCCAGCAACGCAATCCAACTTCCGGATTTCGTTGATTGCGGTCACTGAATGCTTCGGCTGCCGGCGTCGTGCCGACTTGTTCCGCCGAGGTCGTTGGAAGCGCAACGAAAGCCTCGGTGGCCGCGCGGGACAGCGGCCCGCCGCTCGCGAACGACAAAGTCGAGCCCGGCTGCGTATAGCCGAACGCATGGCGCCAGCCAGCCTGTGGGCCATTCGGATCGCCGATGCCGACGCGGCGGCGCAGGTGCGCCGCACCGCCGAACAAAAGGAAATTGACCGGCTTGCCATCGGCAGCAAACGCGTCGCCGCCTGGGGCCGTGAGCATGACAATGAGAAGCAGGCGCGCTCAATGCAAACGCGTGTCGACAAACTCAAGGAAGACCGGACCGTCGCCGCGATGAGCTGCGGTGAGCGCGCACGTCTGCTGTTTCCGGCACGGTCGACGGCCAGCGATCACCCGCGATGATCGGCCTCCCGCACGCTACGCAATCCGCAGGAACATCCCCGCCTTCTCCGGCAGCGACGACGGCTGGAAACCATAGCGTTCATAGAACTTCGGTGTGCCGTGATCGGCCATCAGGCTGACATACGCGGTCGGCGGCGCCTTCTCGTGAACATAGCCCATCAGCGCCCGCATGATCAGGTCACCTACGCCTTTCTTCTGGTGAGCGGGCAACACCGCGATGTCCACGATCTCGAAGAAGCAGCCGCCGTCGCCGATGACCCTGCCGATTCCGACCGGCACACCGTCGCAGTACGCCACGACGCTGAAAAGCCCGTTCTTCAACCCGATCGTCGCGGCCTGTTCCGACTTCCTGCTCAACCCTGCGGCAAGACGAATGTCGATGTAGGTGGATACCGGCGGAACTTCGTGTCGAACGATGTATGCCATGCGAGCCTTTCAGGTAAGCCGTACAGGCGGATGGATCGGCCCCGCCGCGGATGAGTCCGTCGAACCCGGCGCCCGAACGCACGCATCAAACGAGGCCATGACGACGAATCGGGCGAGGCGGCAGGCCGCGGGTACAACCACTCACCACCCACCGCCCACGGCCTCGCCCAGGTCCGCCAAGCGGCTTAGAGAATCCGCTCCAGCGCGTCGGCAAACCGCGCAACCGCACCGTCGACATCATGCAGCTTGTCCAAACCGAACAACCCCAGACGGAAGGTCTTGAAATCCTCCGGCTCGTCGCATTGCAGCGGTACGCCGGCCGCAATCTGCAAGCCCACGTCGGCGAACTTCTTCCCCGATCGAATCCCGTCGTCGTCCGTATAGCTGACCACGACGCCCGGCGCCTCGAAGCCTTCAGCCGCCACGCTCCGGAAACCCTTGTCGGCCAGCAGCGCGCGAATGCGCTTGCCGAGCTCGAGCTGCTCCGCCTTCACCTTGTCGAACCCGTATGCCTCGGTTTCCTTCATCACGTCGCGCAGCGTCGCGAGGCTGTCCGTGGGCATCGTCGCGTGGTACGCGAACCCGCCGCCCTCGTAGGCTTCCATGATCTGCAGCCACTTGCGGAGATCGCACGCGAAGCTGGTGCTGGTCGTGCCATCGATGCGCTCGCGGGCGAGCGGGCTCAGCATGACCATCGCGCAGCACGGCGACGCGCTCCAGCCCTTCTGCGGCGCGCTGATCAGGATGTCGACGCCGCTCGCCTGCATGTCGACCCACACCGTGCCGGACGCGATGCAATCCAGCACGAACATGCCGCCGACCGCATGCACGGCGTCGGCCACCGCGCGCAGATACGCATCGGGCAGCATCATCCCGGACGCGGTTTCGACATGCGGCGCAAAGACCAGATCCGGCTTGTGTTCCCTGATCGCGGCGACCACTTCGTCGAGCGGGGCCGGCGCATACGCGGCCTGCCGCCCCGCTTCGACCGGGCGCGCCTTCAGCACCGTCGTTTCGGACGGAATGCTGCCCATGTCGAAAATCTGCGACCAGCGGAAACTGAACCAGCCGTTGCGGATGACCAGGCACTTCCTGTTCGTTGCAAACTGCCGCGCGACGGCTTCCATGCCGAACGTCCCGCTGCCCGGGACGATCACGACCGACTTCGCGTTGTAGACGTTTTTCAGTGTGCCGGAGATGTCGCGCATGACGCCCTGAAAGCGCTGCGACATATGGTTGACCGAGCGATCGGTGTACACCACCGAATATTCGAGGAGCCCCTCGCGGTCAACATCGGGAAGTAAACCTGGCATGCTCGCCTCCGGTGAAAAATGAACGATCGATTCCGGGCAAGCAGTGTCCGTGACGCGATACCGCCCTGCCCCAATGCAATTGCGCTGTTTCCTCGACGAAAGCAGATTCTAACGAACGCCGCCCGCCGCTTGGGGCATATTTTGGCGGCTGCCCGGCGCAGGTCCGGCATGACGCACCGCAACGCGGCTGCCGTGGCGCCCGGTCGAATCCGCCACCCCGTGGCCGCCCGCGTCGGCCGGTGCGGCGCACGAAGCCCTGTTCGACGTATGGATAAACGCCACTTCCCGGGCATGCCGCCTACCATGTCGGCTCACCTTTCACGACAGAGTCTTCGATGATCCCCAACCGCGCATCATCCCGGCAGCCGTCGACCGATCCCGCACTCGCCGAGCGCGTCGATGCGGTACTGTCCCGTCAACTCGAAACACATCGCCTCGTTGGTGCGGTCGTCCTGATCGCACGCGACGGCGAACTCGTCTATCGCCGCGCGGCCGGGTTCGCCGATCGCGAAGCGCGCACGCCGATGCGCGAGGACACGCTGTTCAGGCTCGCATCGGTGACGAAGCCGATCGTCTCGACGGCCGCGATGGCGCTCGTCGCGCAACACAAGCTGTCGCTCGACGACGACGTCACGCGCTGGCTGCCCGGGTTCCGCCCGGCGCTGCACGACGGCAGCGTGCCGGTGATCAGGGTGCGCCACCTGCTCACGCATATGGCCGGCCTCGGCTATCGCTTCACGGAAGCCGACGCGACCGGCCCCTATGCGCGCGCGGGCGCCTCCGACGGGCTCGATGCCGCATCTATCTCGCTCGCCGAAAACCTGCGCAGGATCGCGAGCGTGCCGCTGCAGTTCGCGCCCGGAACCGGCTGGAACTATTCGCTTTCGATCGACGTGGTCGGCGCGCTGATCGAGGCCGTCAGCGGGCTGCCGCTCGCCGACGCCATCGATACGCTCGTGCTCCGCCCGCTCGGCGCCCGCGACACGGGATTCGTCGCACGCGATCCCGCGCGGCTCGCGACGCCCTACGTCAACGACACGCCGCACCCGCGCCGGCTCGCCGAAAACGAAACCGTGCCCATCTTCGACGGAACCGTCGGCGTGACGTATTCGCCGTCGCGTGCGCTCGACGCGGATGCCTTCCCGTCGGGCGGCGCCGGGATGGTCGGCACCGCCGGCGACGTGCTGAACGTGCTGGACACGCTGCGTGCGGGTGGCGGTTCGCTATTGCCGGCCGACCTGGTCGACGAGATGGGCCGCGCCCACACCGGCAACCTCGAATTGCCCGACCTGCCCGGCGCGGGGTTCGGCATCGGGTTCTCCGTATTGCGCGACCCGCTCGCGGCGGCATCGCCGGAGTCCGTGGGCACGTGGCGCTGGGGCGGGGTCTACGGGCATTCGTGGTTCGTCGACCGCGCCCGCGGGCTCACCGTCGTGTCGCTGTCGAACACGCTTTACGAAGGGATGAACGGCCAGTACACGATCGATCTGCGCGACGCGATCTACGGCGCCGGCTGACACGCGCAACAAAAAAGGCCCGACACGGTCGGGCCAATGAGTCGAGACACAAGGAGAATCCCGCCCACCACACCGGGCGGGGTACGCCGCGCTACACGACGTTCTTTTCGACGATCGGCCGGTTTTCCAGCACCCGCGCCCAACCGAGCGACGACAGGTCGAGCGTGTCGTAACGCCCGCCCAGAATGAGTTCGCTGACCCCGCGCCCCGTCGCCGGCCCTTGCTGCAGCCCGTGGCCGCTGTAGCCGTTCGCGAACACGACGTTGTCGAGGTCCGGGTGATACCCGATGATCGCGTTGTGGTCGAACACGTTGTACTCGTAGTACCCGGACCAGCAGTTCTCCACGCGCAGCGCCTCGAATTCCGGCACGCGGTTCGCGAGTGTCGGCCAGATCACCTCGTCGAACAGGTCGTGGTCGACTTCGTCGAGCGGCAGGTCGTCCGGATCGCGATCCGGGCTCGGCGACGTCCCGCAGATGTACGTGCGCCCTTCCGGCCGGAAATACACGCCGGTCGGGTCGATCAGCAGCGGGCAATCCGTGAGCCTGGCAGGCGACGACACGTTGAAGATGCTGCGGCGCCGCGCATGGACGGGGATGTCGATGCCCATCATCGACGACAGCGTGCGGGCCCACGCACCGGCCGCGTTGACGAGCGTGTCGCACGCATGGCGTTCGCCATCGGCCGTGACCACATGCGTCACCTTGCGGCCGTCGCGCACCACTGCGGTCACGTCGGACGGCACGTAGCGCGCGCCCAGCGCCTGCGCCTTCTTGCGCAATGCCTGCACGAGCCCGTAGCCGTCGAACCAGCCTTCGCCGCTCACGCCATATGAGCCCGATACGAGATCGTCGACGTTCAGCCACGGAAACTTCGCGCGCAGCGCATCGCGATCCATCAGCCGGATATCCGCGCCGAGGCTCGTCTGCAGCGCATGGTTCTCGCGCAGCGTCGCGTCGCCGGCCGGCGTCGCGAGGAACAGGTAGCCGCCTTCGTGCAGGTCGATCGACGGCCGGTGACCGTCCACTTCGAGCCGTTCGCCGATCGTGCGCAGGAAGTCGATGCCGAACAGCGACATCTGGATCGACAGCGGCGTCGAGAACTGCTGGCGAATCGACGCGGCCGACAACGCCGACGACGATCTCGCATAGGTGGGGTCGCGCTCGATGACGGTCACGGATACCGTGGGATCGGTGGCGCGCAGGAAATAGGCGATCGAGCTGCCGATCACACCACCGCCGACGATGACGACTTGAGAACTCACGACTGACTCCAGTTGCACATGAAGGGCGCGGCCACCCGGCCGCGCCCGTGGGTTGTTCGTGCCGCGTCGCACGCGGCGTCGCGCGGGCAGACTCGTGCGGCTGCCGCACCGGCGTGCGCCGCGATCGCAACCGATCGCCGATGGCATTTCAGCACGTCCGGCAGCGCCGCGAAAGTCCGCGCGCGCCTGTTGCGTTCAATCCGCCGATTTCGTCGTGACGGGCAGCCACGCGGCGTTCTTCACCTCGTACAGCGTCGAGCTCGGGCTCTTCAGGTCGCCCGTGTTCGTGAACGCGATCGTGCCCGTGATGCCGTCGTAGCGCGTGCCCTTCAGCGCGCCGTTGAAATCGGCCGGCTTCGTCGAGTTCGCCTTCTGCATCGCGTTGATCGCGATCCACGTCGCGTCGTAGGCGAACGGCGCATACGCGAGCATGTCGACACCGTACTTCTGCCGGAATTTCGTTTCGAACGCCTTGCCCTTCGCGAGACGCGACAGCGGCTGCCCGTATTCCCACACGGCCGCGCCTTCCGCCGCATTGCCGGCCAGCTTGATGAAGTTCGCGTTCATCACGCCGCCGCCCGCGAGGAACTGCGCGCGGATGCCGAGCTGGCGCATGCGTTTCACGAGCATCGCGGCCTGCGCGTCGAGGCCGCCGAAGAACACGAGATCGGCGTTGGTGCTCTTGATCTTCGTGAGCTGCGCGCTGAAATCCACCGCCTTGTCGTTCGTGAATTCGCGCGCGACGATCGTGCCGCCGTTCGCCTTCACGGCCTTCTCGAATTCGTCGGCTTCGCCCTGGCCGAACGCGGTGCGGTCGTCGATGATCGCGATGCGCTTCGCCTTGGTCACGCTCGCCGCATAGGCGCCCGCGTTCCCGGCGTTCTGCGTATCGGTCGCGATCACGCGATACACGGTGCCGAGCCCGGCACGCGTGATGTCGGGATTGGTCGCCGACGGCGTGATCATCGGAATGCCGGCCTTCGCGTAGATCTTCGACGCGGGCAGCGTCGTGCCCGAATTGAAGTGGCCGATCACGACGGCCACCTGCGCGTCGGCGAGCTGCTGCGCGGCCTGCACGCCGGTGCGCGGATCGCTCTGGTCGTCCTGCGACGCGACGACGAACTTCACGGGCTTGCCGCCCACCCTCGGATGCGCGGCATTCGCCTCGTCGACGGCCATGCGCACGCCGTTCTCGATGTCCTTGCCGTAGGCGGCACCGCCCCCCGTCAGCGGGCCGGCGACGCCGACCTTGACGACCGTCTCCTGCGCGTGGGCCGCGCCCGTCTGGAGCGCGAGAATCGCGGCGGTCAATGCGACGCCGGAAAGCGAACGAATGCGGAACGTCATGACAATCCTTGTTCTGGGGGCCGGGATGCAACGCGCGACCACCGCGCGTCGACACCCTCTCGCGTGCCGGTCGTCTCGTCCGCTACCGGGGCGTCGTGCAACGCACCCGGCCGGTCGATCGCCGCGGCTCCGTCTCCGAAGAGCCTTTCATCGCGAAAGAGGTGAATGGATTGTGGGTAGCCAATACCCGTGCAGCAAACGAAATATCGGAACTATGTAGTGAGGATTTGTCATCAAGTTCCGCATGCGCGGCCGGCCCGCGGCCCGCGCAGCCGTGAACCGCGGGCCGGCAGTTTTCATGGGAAGCTGCGCCGGCGCCCGTCCATCAAGGCCGGTCGTGGTCATGCCGGCAGCGCATCATCGTTGCGATGACGGCCCGGCCGGCCGCCGCGACGCCCGCGGCGCCGCGTTATCGGTCAGTGCCGATCGGCGCCCGTCTGCTTGCGCGCCGCATCCGCCGCCTCGCCGGCCTGCTCCTGAAGCTTGCCGGCCTGCTGTTCGGCGACGCCTTCCGCTTCCGTCTTGCGGTCGCCCGTGACCTTGCCGAGCGCTTCCTTGACCGAACCCTTGACCTGCTTGAGCTTGCCTTCGATCCGATTCCTGTCCATGGTCGTCTCCTGCGATGGTTGGGGAGAACCGGCGGCATGACGGCCAGCGCCGCGCCGCCGAATGGACAGGATCGCAAGCGGGCGCCGCGCGCGGCAGATGCGGATGCACCAGCGCGCATGGTGCATTCGTACCGACGGCGTCAGTCCTTGCCGTTCTCGCCCGCCTTCGCGCCGCGCGTGCCGTTCGCGTCGGCCGCGCCGACGATTCCGCGTTCGCGCGCCCATACGATCGCCTCGCCGCGGCTGTGCACGTCGAGCTTCGCGTAGATCGTCGCGACGTGATTGCGCACGGTGTTCGGCGCGAGCCCGAGGCGGCCGGCGATTTCCTTGTCGGCGAGACCGTGGCACAGCAGGTCGAACACGTCGCGCTCGCGCGCGGTCAGGTCCGACAGTTGCGCGCCCGCATCCGGCGCGTTCGCGCGCCGCACGTTCGCCAGCTTCTCGATCAGCGTGCGGCTGAACCACGACGCATCCTGCATCGCCGTTTCGATCGCGTACACGAGTTCCATCTCCGTGCGCTTGCGATCGCTGATGTCGAGCAGCGCGACGAGCAGGCAGTCGCGCCCGTGTATCGCGACGGGGTCGGCCGACACGACGCAATCGCGCACGTCACCGTCGCGCGTGCGAATCTGCACGTCGGCGTTGCGCACGCTGCCGTCGCGCGCGAGCCGGCCTTCGATGCGCTGCCATGCGCCGCGTTCGGCCCACAACCCGATTTCCTCCGCGGATTTGCCGAGCAGGTCGTCCTGTGCATGGCCCGTCATCGCGGCGAACGCGCCGTTCACGTCGAGCAATTCGAAGCGGTCGGCCGTGACGATCGCGGTGGCGACCGGCGCCATCCGGAACGCCGTCGCGAAGCGTTCCTCGCTCTGCCGCAGCGCGCGCTCGGCCTGCTTGCGCGGTTCGAGATCCATGAACGTAAACAGCATGCATGCCTCGTCGTTCATGTCGATCGGCTGCCCGGCGACGACCACGGCCTTCGTGCTGCCGTCCGCGAGTTTCAGCACGGCCTCCATCTGCGGAATCGTCGCGCCTTCGCCGAGCCGCTCGATCGCGAGCTCGCGCCGTTCGGCCTGTTCGAGCACGTCGAGCTCGTACACCGAGCGGCCGAGCACGTCGTCGCGCGCGTGGCCGGTCATGTCCAGAAAACCCTGGTTGACCTTCACGTAGCGCAGGTCGTCGAGCCGGCAGATCACGGCCGGCGCCGGGTTCGCGTTGAAGGTGCGCTCGAAGCGCTCCTCGGCGCTCGCCCATTCGGTCGCGTCGTGCAGCACCAGCGCGAGGCAGTCGGGTTCGCCGGCCGCGTTCGTCAGCACGAGGCTGCGGATGCGGTGGACCCAGCTCACGGTTTCGTCGGCGGCCGATTCCACTTCGACCGTCACGTCGCTGAACTCCTCGCCCGCGATCACGCGATCCATCGGATAGTGGCCGTCGCGCACCGGATGGTTGTTCCGGTAGCGCAGCCGGAAGCGCTCGCGATAATCGGTGACGGTCTCGCCGAGCGCCTTCAGCTCGGTCACGCCGTGCATCGCGAGCGCGGCCTCGTTCGCCCAGACGATCCGCTGGTCGGGCTCGACCAGGATCACGCCCTCGGTGAGCCCCGCGATGATCTGGTGCAGCTGGCGCCGGTCGGTATGCGACTTCAGCACCTGTTCGTTTACCTGTTCGTTCATCGAATGCTTGTCCATGTCGTCAGCATGACCGCCGGCCCGGTTGCCGCTTCGTCGACACGCGCCGGCCGGCGCGTGTGGCGATGATCGCGCGCCGCATCCGTGCGCGACAGGCGCGGATGCACTAATCGCCATAGTACATTCGCACCGCGTGCCGCCACCGTGCGGCATCCCGCCGATCCCGGAAGCATTCTCCGCGCCTGCTTTGCGCGCGCCGCACCTCGCGAGCGCACCACCTCCCCTTCACGACACCCCCGTGCAAACGCACTAGCCGATCAGGTGAATTTGCGCGATGCCCGTGCACGTTCGACCCGGTACGCTGGTTCTGCATCGGCGCTCATGCGCTGCCATCCGAACCGCAGAGGGGAAGCACGATGAAGCTGCATCAGACACCCGATCCGACGCGGCCCGAACCGCCTCCGGACAACCCGCCCGAACCGCCGCCCGGCACCGATCCGCCGGTTCCGCTGCCGCCCGACGTGCCGCGCCCGGACATGCCGCCGCGCGAGCCCGGCTACGACACGCCGATCGCCGGGTAATGGAGTAACGCGGGAGTAACGCGCGGCACGATCCGTGCTCGACGATCGGTCCACTCACCCCATCAATCGAAGGAGAACATCAATGAACAAAATCTCGCACCTTTCGACACTGCTCGCCGTCAGCGCGGCTTTCCTGCTCGGCGCCGCGCCGCTCACGAACGCGGTTGCGCAGGACGCATCCACCGACAACGGCATGAAGACCGAATCGAACCAGCCCGTCACCGACACATGGATCACGACCAAGGTGAAGGGCGAGCTGGCCGCCACCGACGGCCTGAAGAGCGTCGACATCAGCGTGAAGACCGTCGACGGCGTCGTCACGCTGACGGGCGTGCTGCCGACGAAGATCGCCGTGAAGAAGGCGATCGCCGTATCGCGCGCGGTCAAGGGCGTGAAGCACGTCGACGCATCCGGCCTGAAGGCGAAGGCCTGACCTCCCGGCGCGGCACGCCGCCGCGCTTTTTATCCCTGCACGACAAGGAGCACACGATGAACGAGGACAAGATCAAGGGCCAGTGGAAGCAGCTCACCGGCAAGCTGAAGGCCAAGTGGGGCAAGCTGACCGACGACGATCTGGCCGTCGCCGACGGCAATCGCGAGTATCTCGCCGGGAAGATCCAGGAACGGTACGGGATCGCCCGCGACGCGGCCGAGAAGCAGTTGAAGGAATTCGACCGCGAGCTGTGACGCGACAGCACATTCATGCAACCGCCGCGGCGCCGACGGCGTCGCGGCCACCAGGACCTACGACATGGGCAAATACCTGATCGCCTGGCTGCTCGGCGTGCCGGTCGGGCTGCTGGTGCTGTTCTTTCTGATCACGCACGTATTCTGACGGCACGGGGCGCGGCATGGGCCGGCCGCTTTGCCGCTTTCCACTTTCCCCAACCACATCGATGACCGTGACGCCGCGATCCGGCATTCGCCCGATCGCGCGTATTGCGTTGCGTCGCGGGCCGCCGCCCAACGCAAATCGGGCAGGATGCCCTTGCGCCCTGCCCGATCGGCTCATTGCTTCCGAAAGCGGCGTACCCCGCTTTCGCTTCGTTACTTCGCCGCGTTCGCCGTCATCTTGAAGATGCCCTGCGCGTTGCCCGCATCGAAACGCAGGTCGGTCACCCAGCGGCGCGCCGCCTGGTCGAACGTGCGCTTGCGCGTGATGAACTCGTAGAACGAGCCCGGCACGTTGCGCTTCACCGTGCCGCCGTCGCGCGTGCGGAACTCGCGCTCGACGGTGTCGGCACGATACGCGGTCTGGAACACGCGGCCCGAGCGCGAGCGCTCGACTTCCGGCTTCATCGGCCGGCCCTTCGCCTTCTCGTCGTCGGACAGCTTGAACACGTCGGCCACGCGATCGGTCGCATGGTTGAACGCATTGCCTTCGGTCGCGATCCACGCCATTTCCGCCGATTCCATCAGCAGCGTTTCGTAGTCGAGTTCGTTCGGCACATCGTGCTGGCGCGCGAACGCACCGACGATCTCCGGCAGCAGCGCGTGCGCGGCGTCGAGCGACAGCCAGCCTTCGCGCTCGACTTCCCACAGCAGCGCGACGGCCGCCGGCGACAGCGGATCGCGCGACGAGCTGACGACGTTCGTCACGGCCTGCTGGAATTCCTTCGAGAAACGTTCCGGATGCAGTTCGCTGACGAAGAACTGCGCGATTTCGTCCGGCGCGTCTTCATGCGCATACGCGCGGCCCGTCATGCCGAGCTTGTCGAGCGGGTAACGACCGTTCAGGCGGAAGCCGAGCGGACGCAGGATGCGCGTGAACGCGGCCTCGCCCGGCGGCAGCGCGCCCGTGTGCGGCCAGCGCACCGTGCGCAGCGCACCGTGGTCGAAATAGACCGAGCCGCCGCTTTCGATCGCGTCGGCCGTGTACGCGCGGCCGTTCGCCGAACGCTCGAGCAGCCCTTCGAACAGCGCCATGTTCATCGCCTGCGCGATTTCCGCGCGCGTCACGACGCCGTCCTCCCATTCTTCGAGGATGGCCGGCATGTTCAGGGTCGAGAACAGGGCGTCGGTCTTCGCCTGTCCCAGCAGCTTCGTCAGCAAGCTCTCGATATTCGGATTGCGCATCAGGATTCTCGTCTCGGGGGACCGCCGGCAAACGTGCCGGCAACTCGTCGGCCGGCTGCCCAGCGGGCGCCTGACCTTGCGTGGGGAGCATTATTCAAAGGGTTGCAGCCGGGCGTAAAGCGAGATTAAATTGATACGTGATGAGTTTTTGGAATTATCAGCCGTTCCTCGGCCCCGCCTTCCGCCCGACGCCGCGCGGGCCTTACCGTCAGACGAATCGAACATCATGCGCAAATTCAAGATCCCCAACATGGGCGCGCTCGTGGCTTTCGAAGCCGCCGCCCGCCACGAGAGCTTCACGCACGCGGCCAAGGAGCTGTTCCTGACGGAAAGCGCGGTCTCGCGCCAGATCGCGACGCTGGAAGCCAGCCTCGGCGTGCGGCTGTTCGCACGCGTGAAGCAGCGCGTCGTGCTGACGCGCGCCGGCAAGCTCTACGGCACGCAGGTGCGCCGCGCGCTGGAGGCGCTCGACCGCGACACGCTGTCGATCATCGCGCACGGCAGCGGCGGCGGCTACCTGGAGCTGGCGGTCCTGCCGACCTTCGCGTCGCACTGGCTGATCCCGCGCATCAAGAGCTTCTACGACCGCACGCCCGACGTGCGCGTGAACATGGGCAGCCGCACCGACCTGTTCTCGTTCGAGGACACGCACTTCGAGGCCGCGATCCACTACGGCAAGCCGACCTGGCCCGGTACGTCGTCCGACTACCTGTTCGGCGAGGAAGTCGTGCCGATCTGCTCGCCCGCGCTGCTCGACCGGCCCGTCGAGCGCGTCGAGGATCTGCTCGCCTACCCGCTGCTGCACTCGACGACACGCCCCGGCGCGTGGGCGCAGTGGTTCGAGACGCACGGCGTCGAGGACATCCGCACGATGCAGGGCGTGCGCTACGAGCTGCACACGATGCTGATCAGCGCGGCCGCGGCCGGGCTCGGTGTCGCGCTCGTGCCGAAATTCTTCGTCGAGGAACAGTTGCAGCAGCTCGGCCTGGTGGTGCCGTGCGACGCGGCGACGGTCGGCGACTCCGCGTACTACCTCGTGTATCCGACGGAGTTCAGCCACAGCAAGCCGCTGGAGCTGTTTCGCGGCTGGCTGCTCGAGCAGGCGAGCGCGTATGCAGCGCCGGAGCGCGTGGAGGAGGATGCCGATCTGGAGGATGACGAGGACGTCGAGTAACGGCGCGGTGGCGTCGGCGTCAGCGTGCGGTGGCGTTGCAGGCATGCCGCGCCGGCACGCTGGCCTTGACGACTTTCACCAGCCGCGCGCTATCGGGCGTTTCCAGCCCCGGGCACGCGGTATACAGATCGCGGATCACGAGCGTCGCGCGCCCGTCGAGCAGGCAAACGCCGTGCGGCTGCGCGGCGGGCAGCCGCAGCCCGCGCCGCGCAACGTCCTGGTTCGTGAAAACGATCATGCCCGCACGTTGCGAGCGGTCGGGCAAGCGCATCGCCGACGCATCGTCGTCCTCGAACCACACGTCCGGCCCGATCGCTTCATCGTCGTAATCGACCGCGTAACGCCCCGACAGCGTGATCGTCCGGTCGACATGCACGGCATGGCATTCCGGCTCGGCATCGGCCAGGATCGGCGGCTCGCCCGCCGCGGCCGGGCCGCACGCCAGCAACAATACGGCGCACAACGTGCGGGCGCGGCCGGTCAGGTTCGATAAGTCAAACGCTTGGCGGATCATGGGGAGCGAAAGGCGGGCCATCGTGACGAGTGACGACGACCCGCATTGTCGCGCAACGCACGCGTGATGCGCGTGACGAGCGTCACATATGCCACTTCACCGTCGCAGTGAGCGTGCGCGGGTCGCCGGGCATGTTGTACAGGTCGGCATTGCCGTGCGCGGCAATGAAGTAGCGACGATCGAACAGGTTGTCGAGCGTGAGTGTCACGTCGACCTTCTTGCTGCGATAGCCGGCGCCGAGATTGAACGTGGTGAACGACGGCAGCGTGACGAGATCGCTCGCCGACGTATAACGCGCCGACTGGAACTGCATGCCGGCCGCCGCATAGAAGCCGTACGGCAGCTCGCGCTTGATCCACAGGTTCGCGCTGTGGCGCGGCATCAGCCCGGGTGTGTTGCTCGCCACCGTGACGCCCGCTGCCGTCGATTGCGCCGAGCCGTCGACCGTCCCGTTCAGGTACGCATAACCCGCATATACCGACCACTTCGGCACGATCTCGCCGGTGAAGCCCAGCTCCATCCCGTGCACGTGCTGCGTGCCGATCGGCAGCGCGTAGCCGGGATTGTTCGGGTCGCCGATCTGCTGGTTGGTCTGGCGCATGTCGAACAGCGCGACGCTCGCCGTCGCCTTGCCGCCGAGGTCGAAGCGCGAGCCGACTTCATACGCGGTGGTCTTCTGCGGCGCGAGCGCGGCGCCGTTCGCGAACGCGCCGGCACTGATCAGCGTATCGGCGAGCGGCGAGAACGACTGGCTGAACGACCCGTACAGCGTCAGCCAGTCGAGCGGTTCGTAGATCAGCCCGACGCGCGGGCTCCACGCGTGATCGGTACGGTCGAGGTTGACGTTCGACGACGTGTAGTCGTGGCGGATCTGGTTCAGGTAGTCGAAACGCAGCCCCGCGAGCACCTTCCAGTGCTCGGTCAGCGAGATCAGGTCCTGCGCGTAGACGCCCGCGAGCCCGATGACGGTCGACGCGTTCGTCTTCGCCCGCGCGCCCGTCGGCACGCCGGGCAGGATCACCTGCTGCGGATTGAACAGATCGTAGGTCGCGACCTTCGACACGCTGTAGATCGTGTCGAACTTCTGCTGCTGCGACAGCTCGAGCCCGTACAGCAGCTCGTGGCGCATGCCGAACAGCGAGGTCTTCTGCGTGAGCTCGAACAGGCCGTCGATGCCGTGATCGGTGCGCTGGCGCGTCGACTGGTCGAGCGTCACGACCGGGTGCGCGGCGGTCTTGATCGGCTCGTACGTCACGTAGTTCTTGCGTTCGAGCGAGAAGTCGTACGCGCGGATCGCGCCGTGAAACGACAGCGAATCGCTGAAGCGGTGATCGAGCGACACCGTCGCGCTCTTCGCGGAGATGTCGTTGTACGAGCTGTTCGCCGCGTCGGCCGAGCCGTAATACGTGTTGATCGGCACGTCGACCGGCCGGCCGCGATACGCGGGCAGGCCCTGGTCGGACGTGCGGCGGTCGTGCAGGTAGTCGAATTCGACGTTCAGCACCGTGTCGCGGTCGAGCTTGAACTGCGCGGACGGCGCGATCGCCTGGCGGTTGAGCTGGAACTGGTCGCGGAAACTGTTCGAGTTCTCGGCCGCGCCGGTCATGCGGAAACGCGCCGCATCGTTCGCGTTCCAGCCGAGGTCGAATTCGCCGCGCCGCTCGCCGCGCGTGCCGAGCGTCACACCGACGTCGCGCACCGGGTTCGCTTCCGGCCGCTTCAGCACGCGATTCACGATGCCGCCCGCCGAGCCGCGCCCGTACAGCACGGCCGCCGGCCCCTTCAGCACCTCGACGCGATCGACGTTCGACAGGTCGCGGTAGTACAGCGCGTCGTCGCGGATGCCGTCGACATACTGGTCCGTGATGCTGTTGAAGCCGCGGATCGTGATCTGGTCGCGCTGGCCGTCGCCGACCGAAAAACCGATGCCCGGCACGTTGCGCAGCGCATCCTGCATCGACGTCGCGTTCTGGTCCTCGATCACTGCGTGCGGAACGACGTTCACCGTCTGCGGCACGTCCATCAGCGACATGTCGGTCTTGGTCGCCGCGCGCGAGTGGCCGCCGTCGTACGACGCATGCTCGGCAGCCGCATTGACGGAGATCGCGGGCAGGGTCGCCGCGGTGTCGCTCGCCTGCGCGAACGAGGTGCGTGCGCCGGCCAGCGACGTGGCGATCAGAAGCGCATGGCAGGCGCTCTTGTTGAGTTTCATCGTGAACGTAGGGGCTGAAGGAAAAACGGCGAACGAAAACGCATCCGGCCGACGCGCGCACCACGCGGCGAATCGACCGACGAAGCGTTCCGTGAAGGAGACGATGCGCGGGGGATCTCCCCGTCGCATCCGCCGGCCGACGCACAGCCGGCGCGGGTGGCTGCCGGCCGGCGGAGCCGGCTCGAAACGAGCCGCGACGTTCTGTCGCGACTTGTAACGGAGCGAAATATTAAACGAGAATGATTCGTGTTTTTAGTAATTTTTCGACGTGTCGCCTGCCCGCAACGTGCATGCGCCCGGCGCTCCGTATTCCTGACGAATACCTTTCCGTTTCGAGCTTTTGTGCGGCCCGAGCGTAATTGAAACGAAAGAATTCCATCTCCCCCATCGGGCGATGAAGGGCCGGTGGCCAGGCGGAATTCGGGATTTGACGACGAAGAGACTGGAGAGGATCACGAAGCATCCGTCGAAGCAGACGGCATGCATTCGAAGTCCGGTGCGCGCCGGACCGGGCAACCCCGACCCGGCGCTCCGGGCAGCCGACCTCGCATCGGCAGTGCGGCGGATTTTCTTCTGTTCTTCACTCCGTGTGCTCTCAGGTTCACTTCATTTTTTTCTTCGCCGCGCCGAGCCATTATCCGCGCAATCCGGCCACAGGGAAACGTTTGCGGGTGCCTGTGGCGTCTTATACCAAGCATTCGGCAACAGTCTTTCCGGATGCTTTCAAGGCATGCGGCACGATTCGGCAAATCTTGCATTCATGCCGGCGTTCCTTTTTAATGGAACTGGTTCCATTCGCTGATTCGGCCATGTTTCCCCGTGACGCTTCGTCGTGCGCGCGTCATCATGCCGATTCAGGATCGAGGATCGCTCAGCTCAGGATTCGCATCGCCCGTCCTTCCCGGACACCCCGTCAAACGAGACCGTCATGCCCGATTCCGCTTCCCTGCAACAGCTGTTTCCCGCCTTTCAGGACATCCCCGCCGAGTACCGGCTCGCTTCGCCGATCCACCAGCGCGTGTCGCTCGTCGACGGCGAATTGCGCCCGTGGGACGGCGCGACCAAGACCGTGCTGTCGCCCGTGTGCGTGCGACAGGCGGACGGCAGCGTCGAGCAGGTCGAGATCGGCAGCTATCCCGTGATGGGCGAGCCGGAAAGCGACGCGGCGCTCGACGCCGCGGTACGCGCGTACGACTCGGGCCGCGGCGAGTGGCCGACGATGAAGGTCGAGCAGCGCATCGCGTGCATGCAGGACTTCATCAAGCGGATGGTCGCGCAGCGCGAACTGGTGGTGAACCTGATCATGTGGGAGATCGGCAAGAGCCTCGCCGATTCGCAGAAGGAGTTCGACCGCACCGTCACGTACATGACGCAGACGATCGACGCGCTGAAGGAGCTCGACAACGCGAACTCGCGCTTCGTGATCGCGGAAGGCACGATCGGCCAGGTCCGCCGCACGCCGCTCGGCGTCGTGCTGTGCATGGGCCCGTACAACTATCCGCTGAACGAGACGTTCGCGACGCTGATTCCCGCGCTGCTGATGGGCAACACCGTGGTGTTCAAGCCGCCGCAATACGGCACGCTGCTGTTCGAGCCGCTGCTCGAGGCGTTCCGCGACGCGTTCCCGAAGGGCGTGATCAACACGATCTACGCGCCCGGCGCGGTGGTCGTGCCGCACATGCTCGCGTCGGGCAAGATCAACGTGCTTGCGCTGATCGGCTCGAGCAAGGTGGCCGACCACCTGAAGAAGCAGCACCCGAAGTCGCACCGCCTGCGCGCGATCCTCGGCCTCGACGCGAAGAACGCGGCGATCGTGCTGCCCGACGCCGATCTCGACCTCACCGTGAAGGAGTGCCTGCTCGGCGCGCTGTCGTTCAACGGCCAGCGCTGCACCGCGCTGAAGATGCTGCTCGTGCACCGCTCGATCGTCGACGAATTCCTGAAGCGCTTCACCGCCGCGCTCGAGCAGTTGAAGATCGGCATGCCGTGGGAGAAGGGTGTCAGCATCACGCCGCTGCCCGGCATGCATCGCACGGCCTACATGACGGACGCGATCGACGACGCGAAGGCCAAGGGCGCGCAGGTCGTCAACCATTCGGGCGGCGAGTTCAGCAAGACGCTGTTCTATCCGGCCGTCGTGTACCCGGTGTCGGAAGGGATGAAACTGTACCGCGAGGAACAGTTCGGGCCGATCATTCCGGTCGCGCCGTTCGACGACGTCGAGACGGCGCTCGACTACGTGACGACGTCGGATCACGGCCAGCAGGTCAGCATCTTCGGCTCCGATCCGGTGCAGATCGGCGCGCTCGTCGATCCGCTCGTGAACCAGGTGTGCCGCGTGAACATCAACTGCCAGTGCCAGCGCGGGCCCGACGTGTTCCCGTTCGCGGGCCGCAAGGATTCGGCGGAAGGCACGCTGTCGGTGAGCGACGCGCTGCGCGCGTTCTCGATCCGCTCGATGGTCGCGGCGAAGCAGACCGACAGCAGCAAGCAGCTGCTCGATTCGATCGTGTCGGATCACACGTCGAAGTTCATCAACACGGGCTTCATTTTCTGAGTACGGCGGCCGCGCGGCACGGCTCGCTCACTCGCGAGCCGCTTGCGGCGGCCGTGCGCCCGCATGGCCGCCGCATGCGCTACACGTTCGACACCAGCAGCCGAATCCCCGCCACGCCGAACACGACGGCGAGACACGCTTCCATCGCGCGCCGGCCGCGCACGTACAGCCGGCGCGCGCCGTTCATCGAGAACACGAGCGCATAACCGCCGAATACCAGGCACCCGATCACGAGGCAAACCGGCACGACGGCGCCGTGCGACGCGCCCGCGCCATTCGACGACAGCGCGACGATCGACACCCACACAAGGATCGCCTTGGGATTGGTCAGGTGCAGCATTGCGCCGCGTACGTAGAAACGCGACAGCCGTTGCTCGCCCGCTGCGTTCAGCGACGTCGCCGCGTTGCCCGACCATGCCGTGCACCCCGACTTGAATGCCAGCCACATCAGGTACAACCCGCCGAAGATCTTGATCGCGACCAGCAGCTTCGACCACGCCAGCAGCGCGGCCGACACGCCGAGCGCCGCCACCGTCGCCCAGACCATCGACCCTGAAATCACGCCGAGCGCAAACGCGAGCGCCGCCTTGCGGCCCTGGTTCGCGGCGACCGACATGATCGCGAGATTGCTCGGCCCGGGGCTGGCCGTCCCGATGAAATAGGCCGTGTAGGCCAGCAGCAGGTTGGCCGAGAAAAAAGCGCGGACGCTCATGTCGAACCTCGCAGGGATGATCAGCGCATTGTTGGCAAACGCGCGCCGTCTGCCCATGGACAATTGGCCGGCAATTCGCTGGGCCAGTTGGACAGGTCGTGCAGCCGGCTCGCCGTGGGCGAATCCGTCTCGGTTTTGAAACACCCGTCACATTCGCCGCCGGTTTTCGCCGGCCGCGGCGGCCATCCCGCAGCGCCGCCTCCGGCCGGCCGAACGCCTGACAGGCGCAGGCGGCAGGCGCGCGGCTGCCCGTTTCGTCGGCCCGCCATGGAACGCGCGACGCAATTTATCCCCGCGTTACGTTACATCCGTGAAGCATTTCGCTTCGCCGGACCGCCCCGCGCACCCGACATGCATCGCGCCGCGCAGGTAGACGGCCTCCTCGATCGCCGCCACGATCCAGTACCGGCGGGACTCGCCGCCCTGCATCGCCCCGTCGCTCGACATTGCTCGACAATCGCCCCGCCGAGCTGGTACGGAACCTGCGTTCCATTCGGGCGAGACAGCCGCGCCGGTCATCGCGCGGACACAAACCCACCCTCGGGCGCGTCCAGCGGATACGCCCGAACGATTCGCGCAAGCAACGAGGCCCTTCATGGATGCGCTGCCCAATTCGTCCGACACGTCGTTCCAGCTCTTTCTCGCGAAACTGCTCGAACAGCCGTTGCCCGACTGGACCGAAAAACAGCAGATGGAACTCGAGATGGCGCGCTCGCTGTCGACCGAAATGGTCCACCTCGCCGAGGACATGCGCGGCCGCACGCCCGATCTCGCGCGCTGCCTCGTGCTGCTCCGCTACGCGAAGGTGCTCGACTTCATGCTGACGTCGCTCGCCGCGCATCGCGACATTCATCCGCAGACGCTGCGCACGCTGTTCCGCCTCGCGAACCTGAAAGTCGACGATGCGTATCCGGCCTGAGCCGGCACGACGCAGCGGCTGCCGCCGGCGGCAAGCACGGCCACGGCGGCCATTCCCGATCCGCGCGCATGCCCGATAATCTCGCCGCATGAGCATCAGGAACCGGACATCCCGGCTGGCCGGCGCGCTCGGCGTGTTCGTGAAACGCTACGGGCGCAAGGCTCAAAAGCATCTCGACCCGAACGATCGCCGCTACGATCGCGACGTCGAGCGGGCGATGCGGCGCATGTCGCCCGCCGCCCTGTCCGATCTGCTCGCCGGCGACGACGACACCGCGAACGACACCCGGGCCGGCTTCGCCGACGCGAGACGCACGCCGTGAACGCCGCCGACTTCGACCGGATCTGGCCGGCCATCTGCGAAACCCCGGCCTGGTCGGTGACGAAAGGCCAGGGCAGCTTTCTCACGTTCGAATTCGGGCAGCCCGCGCTGCATGTCAGGGAGCCGCTCGCCGGCTCGCCCGGCCTGTCCGCGGCGTCCCGGGACAGGCTCGCGTCGCGGCACGTGACGGTCGCCGGCAGCGGGCATCTGTGGATCTGCTACTGCCACTGGTCGATCGCGCTCGACGGTCTCGAACTCGCGCACAGCGAATCCCGCTCCGGCGACATCGCCGCCGCCGCGCAACGTCTCGACGGACAGATCCTGCAATCGATCGCGCCGCGCGCCCAGCCGGGCTCGTGGGCGTTCGACTTCGACCTCGGCGGCAAGCTGACGACCTGGCCATACGGCGACGATCCGGCCGACGAACAGTGGCATCTCTACGACCGGCGCTCGGGCAACGTGCTCACTGCCCGCGCGGACGGCACCTGGTCGTACGGCCCGGCGAACGCGCCGCCGGAAAGCGGATCGCCCGGTTCCGGATAGCCGCTGCGCGCGCGCCGCATCCGCTTCCGGCAGCACGCCGGGCTGATGCCGTGCATCAGCGTGACGAGCGGCCCCCCACCGCAAACGGAGGTACAATCGCGCGCCATGAACGCACTTCGCCGCTTCCTGCTCCGGCCAGGCGTCGCGCGACAGCTTCTGTGGGGGTTCCTCCTCGTGACGCTGCTGTCCCGCGCGCTGATGTCGGGCGCCGTGATGCTCGATCCGGACGGTCCGGATGCGGGCTCGGTGGTGCTGTGTTCGGGCCGCGGCCCGCTGATCGTCGACGTGGCCGCGCTGGCTGCCCGTTTCGATGCCGGCGCGCCGATCACGCCGGCCAACGATGCGCTCGCGCTCGCCGATGCGCTCAAGCATGACGCGCACGCCGACAACCCGGCTTCTGCCGGAGGCGGCGACAGCCTGTGCGCATTCGGCGCCGCGTTGTTCACGGCGCTCGCGTCGTTCGTGCTGCTGGTGCTGCTGTTTCCGGCCGCCGTACCGCGGCGCTTCCGGATTCACGTCGCCTCTCTTCCGTTCGTGCGATCGATCTTCGACGATCGCCCTCCGTCCCGCGCGCCTCCCCTGTTCTGCTGACGGTTCCGCCTAGCGGCCTGCGCACATCGATATGCACGGGCCTGCACGCCGTTCGTCTCATACGACCTGATTCAAGCGTTCATCCGCCTGCCCGCACCGCGCGGGCGACGCCGTCATGCGCACCGTCCGCGCATGGCGCCGCGCCGCCCGCTCCGTCGCTGCGTGCCGGCGGGCGCTACGCACGTTGACGTCCGCCGGCACGCGCCGGCGTGGCCGCTCAACGAACACGAGGAGCTGACACCATGTCGACCACCGTCGAGCGGGCCCTCTCGCCCGCCCATTCCGCCCACGCGGGTTACCGGACGCTCTGGCGCTGGCACTTCTATGCCGGCCTGTTCGTCATGCCTTTCCTGGTGATCCTCGCGATCACGGGCACGCTGTATTGCTTCCAGCCGCAGATCGAGCCGCTGCTGTATCCGCACCGGCTCGTCGTCGAGCCGCGTGCCACGCCGCGCCTCGATCCCGACCTGCTGCTCGCGCGCGCGCGCACCGCGATGCCGGCCGGCGCGACGCCGGTTTCCGTCCAGGTCTCGACCGCGCCGGACCGCAGCGCGGAATACGTGTTCCGGCTGCGCGACGGCAGCCGCGAGAGCGTGTACGTGAACCCGTACGACGGCAACGTGCTCGGCACGCTGAGCGTCGAGAACCGCTTCATGCAGATCGACCGGATGCTGCATCGCAAGCTGCTGCTCGGCAAGACGGGCGAACTGCTGATGGAGCTCGCCGCGTGCTGGACCTTCGTGATGATCGGCACCGGCATCGCACTGTGGTGGCCGCGCGGCACGGCGCGCGTCGGGCGCGCATTGCGGCCCGACCTGTCGCTGCGCGGCCGGCCGCTGTGGAAAAACCTCCACGCGACGGCCGGCATCTGGCTCGCGGCCGGCACGGTGGCGTTCATCCTGACGGGGCTGCCGTGGTCGGGTTCGTGGGGCAAGAACTTCAAGGCGCTGGCCGCGACCGTGAACCTCGGCGCGCCGGAAGGCGCATGGGGCGGCGCGTCGGTGCGCTCGACGCGCCCGGGTGCCGCTGCGGCGCCCGAGCATGCGCCTGCGCAGGCCGCCGCGCCGTCCGGCCATCACCACGAATCCGGCGAGTCGATGCCGGGGATGGTGATGGACGACCTGCCGTTGCCGCAAACGCCCTGGGCGGTCGGCAACGTGCCCGTCCCGCATTCGCCGTCGGCGCCGACCCCGGCCCCGCTGCCGCTGGCCCGCGCGATCGCGATCGTCGCGGGCCTCGGCGTGACGAGCGGCTACACGCTCGCGCTGCCGTCCGGCGCGGACGGCGTGTTCACCGCGTCGTACTTCCCCGACGACCCGCAGGCCGAGCGGACGATCTACCTCGACCAGTACAGCGGCGCCGTGTTGAAGGACATCCGCTACGACGACTACGGCGCGGTCTCGCGCGCCGTGTCGTATGGCACGTCGCTGCACATGGGCCGCTACTTCGGGCTCGCGAACCAGATCGTCTGCGCGGTGTTGTCGCTCGGACTGGCCGCGATGGCCGTTACCGGCACCGTGATGTGGTGGAAACGGCGCCCGGCCGGCAAGCTGGGCGCGCCGTCGCGCGACCGCGGCACGCCGCCGATGCGCGGCTGGATCGCGGGGCTCGTGCTGCTCGGCGTCGTCTTTCCGCTGATGGGGGCGACGATCGTCGCGGTCTGGTTGATCGACCGTCTGCTGTTCGGCCGTGCGGCACGCGCGGCAGCCTGATTCGTCGCGCGCCGGCGCACGCCGCGCGCCGACGCGGCAAGCCCGGGCCACGGCGTGGCTCGGACTGTTCGCGCTCGTGCTCGCGCTGGTCGCGCCGCTGATCTCGCAACTGCGCGCGAGCGCATCCGAATCCGTTGGCGGCCTGCCGGCCGCGCCGATCTGCTCGGCAACCGGCAACACGCTCGCGGCGCACGCGGAGCCACATGCACCCG